>CAVTVH010000007.1:0-13529 GCA_963738145.1 uncultured bacterium | reverse complement strand
TGGCCTCCACTCTAGCTATGTCTTTATCCTCATCCCCGCTCAAGATATAACACTCGTAGCACCGACCTTCTTCATCACAGTTCAAGCATTCGTCTATATTCATATCACGTATTCCTTTCTATCTAGTTAGTATTCATAACAAGACTAAGTGTATTCCCTCAAACAAGATTAGTCAATGCCTTTCTTCTCCCTTTATTTTAATACCACGACGATTAATGGACGCGCATTCTATATGGGGGGAATGGACTACACCTTTGATTAACGCTCTTAAATCCCTGAAAATGGCTGAAAAATGTGAAAAAATGTTGGGGGGTATCAAACGGGGGCGGGGGTCTGTATTTGATTCCGGTGCCCGAAAACTCTCTAGCATTCTCCACCAGTCCATCAAGAAAGGGCTTGTTTTATGCTACGAGCGGTCAAAAAGCGTCATCCAAAAGTGTAGTATTTTCACTCCCCCCTAATCCCGCAAAGAATACTAACACGCGACTAAGAGAGTATGACTAGAAAGTAATCATTGGGCGCGGAGTTATCGCGGAGTTATCGCGGAGTTTGTAGTTTCTGGGGTTTATCTGTGTTAGAGATTGCCCGTTGAGTAAGTAGACGGCAGCTGCTGCACGTCATACAATCGCCTATAAATCACCCCCAAGTACCTAACCGCATCTGCTATATGTACTGCCCAGTTCTCTAGTGGTTTCTTGTCATAAACTCCAAGGTTCTTCTTTAAATAGACGTTGATACTCACGCAATGCTCTTATTAGTAAATCGCAATTAAGTTTGTCTATGCGCATCCTAGGGAATAAATAACGTACTGCTTCGATGCCATCTTCAAACGAAACCTTTGGCACCATCTGGAAATGAAAACCATATCTGCGAGCTTGCATCAATCTAGATTCGGTGTGTTCCCATCCTTGGTGTTTTTGGTCAATATCGTGTGGCCCGAAATGAGTACCCCACTCGCATTGAAAGTTTTGCCTGACTTTCTCCGCTTCATCCAGATAAAACTTAAAACCCTGACCGCTATTGTGAAGTAGATAAACAAGATGAACGTACTTCCCAGTAACTTGAAAAAGGATACCTGCTGTTGCATCGGTGCCTCCTAAATCCCAAATAGAATGTAGTTTTAACCGAGGGTCAGGCTTGACTAAACATATCCGTCCCTCTCTGACCATATCTCCCATTTCTCGGGTGTAATAAGCGCCAAGGTTTCCGACCTCGAAATCAACGTAGAACTCTTGGCGTATGAGTTCATCGGACATCCCAAGGTCTCTGGCGCGCTGAATATCCTGCTTATTTATAATGGGGGTGACACCATCATGCTTAAAGGTCTGCTCTACACTAAGATGTTCGATATGGTAATCATCTAGGTCTCTTACTTGCTGCAACACTTCGTATCCGTGATTCATTCCCCTAGGCGTATATTGTAATATCTCTTTACCTCTGTTTTGCACAATAATGGGGTTAAGATATTGTCGAGCTAATGGATTGTGAAGTGAAAATTCTGAATAAATAACAGTTACACAATTCGTTCCCATTAATCCGTCATAGTTATTAGAGCCAGCTAAAACTAACTTACTTCCGTTGAATAACTCAATTTCCATCCGCGCTTCGTTTTTCTTTACCACCAAAGAATCAGGAATGGCATTCATAAATGGACGACCATCAAAGTCTAAACCCTGCCAAATTACTTGACGTGCCTGTTTGTGTAACGGGAAGAGATACACATGCGTGCCAACTCTTTGTAATCCACGCATGAGCCACATTTGAATACATGCAATGTCCTTACCCTGCCCTCCGATGCACACAGGCCACAATATTTTTTCCTTCTACCAATGCTTTAAACATTCTTGTTTGGTGTGGGTATGGCGTGATGTTTGGGATTTTGATATACACTATTTTTTCCTTTTATTATTGGCTTGTTCTAAGTGAGTAGCCCAACGACAATTCGAAGGCGAGTATCCATTATAATTATCTATTCTATCAATTGTAAGATGTGATTCATAACCATTTGCCAAAGCCCATCTACAAAAGGCATAAGAATCATCTAACCATTCTTGGCAAATTGTAATTCCTCTTCCGCCATATCTTGGATAAGCTTCTGCATTTGAATTATAACAACGAGCAATCATAGCTAATCTAATTTGTAACAGTCTTCTATTTGCTGCAATATCCGCGGGTAAATTGTGTGTGCATGGACAAGCATTTTGATAACGTAATGTTGAGGCAGTGGCTTCAAAATGATTGCCGCATCTTTTACATTCAACAATACATTTACGCCGTTTTTTTAATTGACCTTTAATTTTAATAGTGCCTAAATCTTTAATAACTTTAAAACCATTAATAGATTCAGGTAATGATGTAAGTTTATATTGGGTACAACCACAAGACTTTTGTTTTTTTAAATTATCATGAACAGCTTGAAATTCTTTCTCACAAACTTTACAAATCGCAATAACTGATTTTGCTCGCCCAGGTTGCAGATTACCAAGAACTTTGACTATCTTATAACCATTAATTACATCTGGAACAATGACACGCTTTGCCATATAATATAACCTCTCAAGTTGTTGAACTAGCCCGTTATCAGCGGGCTTTTTCTTTTAACGTCCGTACTTCTCTTTTTCTCTATGATGCTTTTCAGCCTCACGTTGCACTGAATATCCAGCGGCGACGCTTTGATTTACCGGATGGCCTGAATGAATCATCTCTGCGATATTCTTTTCACGCACCTGGTTACTTGGACTCTTTTCAAGCGGCATCTGGATTCTCCTTAGGAGCTTCTAATTCAGCAATACGTTTATTAGCAGCTTCAAGCTTTTCGTTAAGGTCTTTGAATATTTTATTGTTCATATTCATTTGGGTTTTCATCATTAAGTTAGCTTGGATGTATTCATTCAAAGCTTGCTTATGAGCATCTAATTGCGCATTGAAACCATCTAATACATTTTGTGGTATTTCAGACATCTTTATTTCCTTAAATTAATAATTAAAACCTTAAGCATTATAACGCGATTAACCTACACGTCTAGCTTGAATAGTTCCGCAAGCTGTTGGTGTTGTACCGGTAAATGTACATCGTGTACTCAAATACACTGTTGTGGCTCCCGAAGCATTTACTCTTAAAAGTGGAGCGCAATTACCCCATGTTGCAATAGTTCCAGAATTTGGAGAATATCTGTTTAATACCGAATTATTTGGAATTGTTGCTGATGTTGTGCTTATCCAGCAATTGACAGCGGTCAAGGTGCCTCCTCGTCCATCAATATAGACATTTCCTGTAACATCCCAATCTCCAGCAGTTAATGAGATACTTGTTACATTATAATCTGTTGCAGTAACAGCAACACTTATTGCGCTAGTATAAGCAATATTACTTGATACTACCTCACCAATAAATCCAGCACTATTACTTCCAGCATTAGATTTACCTTGTATCTGCGCCCCCGATGTTCCTTTTCCGCTTATCGACATTAAAATATTTGAATCTGTGCCAACAGCCGACAATCCAAGCGCTAAACCTGTAGCTGAATTTGTCATACCAAAATAATTAACGGCTGATGCCACTGGTGTTAACGCTAATATTTCATTTCCATTAGCATCAAAAATTCCAGTCGTAATCTTTGGAGAAGGAATAGTCAATCCACTTGGAAGTGTTGAGCTAATACTTGGAACACCAGAGGCATCAGTTACTAAAACACCATCTGCTAAAGTTCCTAAACCTGTAACTGTATTCGTTGCGCTAGAATATAAAATCTGGTTAACAGTGGTTGTTTTTGGATAAGTAGCAGTTGACCAAGAGAATCCAGCTGTAGCCGCAGAATCAACTTGTAATATCTGGGTATTTGTTCCACCTACAGCTACACGAATATTCTGTGTAGAAAATCCAATTAAATCGCCTTTGGTTGTTAAAGGACTAATGTTATTAAATGAGGTTGTTGTATTTGCTACATCACTTAAATTATTAGCTTTCAACAATACTGCGGTTGCAGAGAAAGTGAATTGACTAAACAGAATTGGATCTGTACCTATAGATGCAACAGATGCAGTTTCAATGAAAGATGAACCGCCATAAGCTGTACCATTATTAATAACGACTAAATCACCAGGTTGAATTTCTGATGGTTGATCGTAATCAGAAGCTCTAGTTAATATCCAAGCAACTGCTCCAGACCCAGCATTTGTTAAAACATAAATACCGTTTTCTAATGTGGATGTTTGGAAAGGAACTAAAATGCGCGAATTAGTTGGAGGTGTTACACCATCAACAGAAAATGCTGCTAAAGCGCCAGTATTTGTTAATGTTGCTCCAATTCCTGATGCGCCATTAACATATATTGCAGTTAAATTAGCTGTAGATGAAGCATACACAGCTGGCTGTACTGCAAATCCAGTAGCTACAGTATCAACATAGTTCTTTGTTGCAGCATCTTGCGGATTAGTTGGGTCAAGCAAACTTGTTATCTTATTAGAACTCATATTGATAGCACCAGACATCGTGCCACCAGAGAGTGGTAAATAATTTTCTAATTGCGTATTTAGATAATTGATTGTTACTGCATCTTGCGCTGATGAAGGATCAGTCAAATGAGTGATTTTGTGATTGCCCATATCAATGATACCAGCCATAGTTCCGCCAATTAATGGCAAGAACATTCCCGTTGTCTGCGCGGTAACATAAGCCATTGTAGCCGCATCTTGAGGGCTGACAGGATCAGTCACATTATTGATTAAATGACTATTCATATTGAGTGCTTGAGACTGCGCATCAAGTTTTGTGATATTCAATTGAACTGCTGATGGCAAAGTTGAACTACCAATGACAGTATTAGACGAGTTTGAAACCAATACGGTGTTTGCAGAATATGTGTCAGCAAATGTAGAAGTACTAGGCGTGAAAATCGCGCCATTAGATCGTAAGATAACCCCAGCATTTAAGTTAGCTGATGCAATGAATGTGCTAGTAGGTATAACAGTTGGAACTGCAACTCCCGCAGTTATGTTTGCCCATAAGCTATTTGCTGCTATCGCTGCAAAAGATATTGTGCCTACATCAACTATAGGGCCACCAGTTAAACCAGTACCAGTATTAACTTGGGTAACGGTTCCACCACCAACGATATCAGCAATATCAATCGCAATGATTGCATCATTGTTTGGATTCTTACCCCAAAATTGATTAGCACCTAAAACTGGTAAAATCGTGTCTACGACATCAACAATAGTCGCAGAATAGTTATATCGAGGCCCGATCTTTTGATCGACGAGTTGAGCTTGTTGGTCAACTAAAGTCAGAACACCAAAGTCATTGTTAAGCATGGTAGGCGTAAAATTGGTATTGGAATATAAGTTAAGTCGGTCCGCAGGGGTTTGGCGCGTAACCGTTACAATATCACCGGCATTAGCGGGTGTTACTAACGTAACTTGTACTTGTTGTTGGTCGCCAATGAAGGCAACACTAAAGTCAGCAGGATAGGCAAGGATTTGCGTAAAGTCATCAGGTTCATCACCCATTGGTGTCTGATAAACCACCACGTCAGACGCATAGTTAGCTGTCCAGTTGGTACCAAACACAGCCTGACTGGCAATAGCGACAGCTTGGGTGTACGGACGAATATCACCAATCACGACATCACTCATTGCGCGGATTCCTTCAATTTATGAGCTTTTTCTCTGGTCTTTGGAAGTGTAGTACTTTGAATCATTTTATTGGATAAGGCTCTAAATTGCCATGAATATGCCACTGGCACTAAAGTTGACAATCTTCTCAAATCTGTTTGATTTAGCTCACCAGAGAGAGTCATCCCTATTATTCTAGACATGTCATTAGCTATCCCACCTATAGGACCATTGAACACACCCATTTCTAACCGATTCCGATAACGTTCATTTGAAACTAAATCTTGAAAATAATTTGAGGATAAGAAATTCAAATCTTGCCAGGCATCGCCAATAATACTAAACACACCACCGTCTCTGATGGCGTTTCTAAGCATGTGGTCACTTTCTTCTTCGGGGTCTTGGCCATTGATTATTCTGCGTAATGGGTTCTGCGTCGAACCAACCATCATCATAAACATTGTACCTATCATTTTATCAGCTTCCGGCTTTTGCAATAATGGAACTAAAAAACGATTAAAGGTAGAAAGCACATAGCCTTTAAATAAGAACAAGCTATTTATTAGAGGGTCATCCATAGCAAATGGCGCATCAAACATACCTCGTTTAACTACCGTGTCTTGAACTGCTTTATGTATAGAACGTGACATACGATTAGACGCTTCAAGGTCTGTCCATTCCCAATATTTAGCAAGATAGCTTCCGTATCCAATTGTAGCTTTTCCTGTTTCATCCCATCCTTTCAAAAATCTTTCCGCCCATTGTTTTGGGTCTATACCATACTTTAATAAATCTTTATAATCTTTGGTGCCTTCTTTAAGTGTACCTTTTAAAAACTTATCCAAAGAGTTCATTATTTTGCTTTGAACAATAAGAGCTGTTGTCATTTCATTTAAGTTTTGAACATGGTTAGCACCAGAGAAATTCATTGAAAATTGCGCTACACGCTCAAATCCATTCATTAACTTTCCTTGAATGGGCGTATAGTCTTGAGCAGCACCAGTCCAGTTTCTATCAGCATAACTAAGAGCCATTTGATTTTCAGCTAACAAAGCATGTGCAGCATTTTGTCTAATAGCAATGCCTTCTTCTGTATTTAATATACCACCAACGTTTTTCAGCATTGGTAATAAACCATCATGAACGAATGGCCAGAAACCATGTTTAAAAACATTAGCCATTAAGTCTGTAGACATAGTAAAAGGTAAGAAACCAAGTTTAGTTGCCACAGCAAACAAATTAGCCATTGAAGTATATGAGCGTAATTTTGTTCCTCCCTTTACTTTACCCATCACCTTATCAAATGTGTTTTTCATATCACTTTGTGCAGAAGAATATTGCTTATTAAGTTTTCTAAATTCACTTTCCATTTTCTTTGGAGTTTTATTATATTTATCTCTTAATACTTCTTTCTTTCCCTCATATTCTTTTTTCAAACGATTAATCAATTCTTCAGGCGTTCCATTAACAGTTAATCTATTTAACATTCTTTTTAAAGCATTCTTTCTACCTAATGCTAAATTATAATTCATAACAGAAATAATAGGTTCTGGGTGTAAGAAATTATTATCATATAGGAATTTATCACGGTACATAATACTTCGAGGCTTAACAGGATTTGGGTTTAATCCAGGAAAAAATGAATGTAATACATTGTTTATTAAATCAGCAGATGTGTTATTCATAATAGAATCGAATTGAGCTTTGGCAACAGTTTGCCTATGAAAATCAGATTCATGTACATCTCTTAATTTTAATCTTTCATTTTCATCTTTCAAAGCATATTGATTACTATCTCTTATTTTATAATAAAGTGATTCATCAATTTCTTTATTCGCCATTCTTTCTTGTAATTCTATCTTTGCTGTGTCTATAGCATCTTGAAGTTCTTTTAATTTTGCTTTTTTTTCTGGTGCCTTTAGTTTTGAACTTTTAATTGCTTGATATTCCTTTTCAAGTTTATTTATAGGTTCTTTTATTTGTATTATCTGTTTTGCTTCATCAGCTGATAATGAACCCAAATCATTTGCGTGTAAGTGAAGGTCAGAGTTATTTCTTATTTCATTTTGTAATGAATCTTCTAAACTTTTTATATGCTTTTTCATTGCTATCAGTTCTTCGTTAGGACTTTTAGCTTCCTGCATTCTTTTATATTCAGACCTAGCATTTTCAATAGGTTGCATTAATTGTTGTATTTCATTATCGTACTTTTTAAGTTCAGCAGATGTTGCTCTAATCCAACTTTCTTCACCTTCAATCGTACTTAAAAATGGATGATTATAAGAGCGAGTTGCATATCCTTCTGCGGTTTTTTGTGGGAATATTTTTTCAGATAATCCATTTAATGCACGCCATTCGCTATAATAATTTAATTGAACTTCTTTAAATAAAGCCGTAGCTTGATTAACTGCTGCATGCTCACTAGGTTTACCAGTAATCATGGCATACTGAACTTCTCTACCAAATGTTTGCCTATCTACCCAATTTTCTTGGGTATTTTGTTTAATTTTAGTTTCTACATTTGCTCTACTTCTTGAACCAAATTTATCTGATTCGAAGGTAACTCCATTCCTATCCATATATAAACCATCATAAACATTATAAAGACCTTTATTTCTTGCCTTTACGACATTTAAATCTGATTCAAAGTTATCGGGTTGAGCTCGACCTTGTGCAACACCTTCGGTTTCAAAACCATGGTCGGCTACATTATTTATAAGTCCACGCATTGTTTCGAATGTAGAATTAGCCATTCTTACTTGAGGGCTTAACCATCCACCTAATACTTGTCCTGTCTTACCAGCGGCATAACCAATTTGTTCACCAAAATAAGGAATAGAGTACAAACTGTTTTTAGCCATTGCACCATCAAGATAAGCTTGAGCCATATCCGTTTCAGCAGCACTGATACTTCCATCCATGGGCGTGGCTTTCCAGCCTTTCAGTACACCCTTTTCATCTAGTATTGGTCTAGGTTCGATTCCTTTATTCATCATCTTTAGAACATCTTTGGAATTAAATACCTTCATTGATTCAATTAAAGAAGGAGCAGCATTTGTTAATCCCATGAAAACTGTGCCTAAAGCTGTTTCTGCAAATGAATTGATAAAGAAGTCTTCTAGGTTTCCAGTTAATTGAGTAGATTGCATAATTGCTTCATGCGTGATACCACCCAAAGCAACCCCAGGCAATACTTTCGGTATAGATTCTAAAAATGTTTTAGATGGTGTAGCAAATCTAAAAGCTTTAGAAATAGGAATGAGAATTGTCGGGTCAGCAGCACCAATTGTAAAACCGCCAATAATTTGACCAGCAAGCGAGCCGTTGGCAATTCTCCTATCTTCTTCCATTTTATCAAATGCAAAATTTTTACGTCTTGAGAAGTCTTTAGGTCCTGTAGCTTGCATAACATACTTGGCTGTACGTTCGTCTAATTGCTGTATCTCATCAATATTTGGTTTCCAGTTTTGGTCTACTGTATCGTCTAATGGATTTTGGTCAGCACTTCTTCTAGTAGCCCATTGGTTTAATGAATTAATAGCGTTAGATTCAAGACCACCGTGAAGTATGTTTTTTAGAAACCCATAAGGTTGTTCTAAGGGCGCAGGTTGATTCTGTGGGATTGAATCATGGAAGAAGTTAATATTATCATTACCAAAATTAACTTCCAAAGGAATATTACTATTTCCCGAATTTTCTCCAAAGAATTTAAGATTATCATTTCTATCATGGACTATGTTTTCATCATTTTCCATATGAGTATCCTTTGAAATACTTTTCTCTTGTTTTATTTATATCAGGTCTGAACATTATTTCTTTGCCATCATTACCTAATAATAAACCAAGACTTTGGAATCCTGATTTATTATTTGACGCAAGCATTACATTCCATCCACCAACATATCCACTACCACCTCTTATTTGAGATAAAAATGGATTCGACTTAACAATCAATTGGTATGTATCACGCGTTCCATTTTTATTTATTCTATGAATCATAATCGGAGAACCATTGGAATATTTATCAAGATTGTTAATTTTTTGGGTTGATGAATCATATTTATTTTTATTTTTAATTGCCCAATCAAAACTTGGTCTTGGTTCTATTTCCCAATAATATAAACTTTTACCTTGCTCATATAATTCTTTAGTGTGACCTAATTCACCCGATACACTATCAATAATATCTTCTTGTATTAATCCAACCGAAGAAGGTGGTTTATTATATGATAAAACTGTATTGGCTAAGAGTTGCATTTCCTTAGCTACTGGTTTTAATAAGTAAGGGAAGTTTTCTTCATTACCTAGCGCTATTTTTTGAGATTGTGTAGGTAATCCATAAAAGTTCTCAATTGGAAGATATGTTGTTTGCAAACTACCGTTTACATAAGAGTCACCGTAATGTGATTTTATATCTCTAATAAACATCTTTTCAGTAGCTTCCTTATTACCTCTGGTAGCAAAGAAGTTTCCTTCATAAAGTAAGTCGGCTTGAGATTGAAAACCCAATGGGTCGGTTAGATTTGCCATATCTATACCTGCTATTTTGGAATAATAAGATATTGAGTTTTGTCCACCAAGAACATTGATTTTATAATCTTTCCATTGTGTATTTAATATTTCGTAATCTTCTTTTTTAATATTATATATTTTCTCATTAGACAAATTAGCTGCATCCTGTGCTGGCATACTCTGTCTATATACTTCATATAATGCAGCGCGAGATAAAGCTCTATCTTCAACATTACTTAAATTTGCGCCTTTTTTAGAATTGTATAAATATTCAGCTTGTCTGATACCACTTTCAATCTGGGAAGGGTCGGTGCTTTTAAACTTAGCATTTAAAAGATTAGTAAATGTACCTATTGGGCCTAATGCTTGAGATGCAACAATACCTTCTGCTTCATCCAGTTGAACAGGATGTTGAGAATTTTTACTATTCTCTATCATGGTTCTTACTTTATTATCATATGCTTTATTTTTAGCATCATCTGTTGTTCTTGCCCATATATCAGGATTATCAAAGCCACCACCTAATAATGCTTGTTGTTGAGCTTGCTCTTGGCTTGATTTTAATGAATCAAAATATTTTAACAAAGTTTTCTGGAAATTAGCTGGTGATAGATTGTTTTGTAAGTCTGCTAATGTGCTTCCTGGGATTGTATTTCCAGATAATCTCGAAGAAGCCAATTGTAAATCAAATTGACCCATCGTTAGTTGCTCACTATCATTTCTTAAAGTTTCTTGATGCCTAACATATCCTAAAAGGTTATTTGTGGTATTAAGATAATCTGGGTCTGATACATCACCATTGCTTAATGATTTCAGAAAGTCTGCTTTATTATTAGACTTCTCATAATCGTGGATTAATTTTCCACTTTTATAACTTTGTCTAGCAGTATCAATATTCGTTTTAGCTTGCTGAGGAGATATAATTCTAGCTGCAACATCAGCTTTATTAAGAGCAATAGTATTATCTAATGCGGATTTAGCAGCTTTTTCATTGCCATTAACATTAAATGAATAAGAATGCTCTGAATTTATTTGACTAGATAATGCAGTGTTATTAGCTCGGTCTTGTCTTTGTTCACCGAACATACGTCTGCTTAGTTGTTCTGTTTGGTCTAGCAGAACATTCCCATATTGATATTCAAGATGTCCTTGTACTTCCGCTGGTGCATTTTTAAATATACTTTGTAAACCTATTGTTATTTTTTTATTAGTATTTGCTATTAAGTCTGGCGTTATGCGGTTAGCTTTAGCCATTTCAATATTAGAATCGGTTATTAACTTATTAGCCTGCAAACCAAGGGTGGCTTGTGCTTGGGTTTTGTAACTATCTTGCATGACCTTATCAAAGTCAGTTAATGGTAAGCCGATATCACCTTGTGGGTTTTTACCTAACTCTGAACCTAATTTGGTAGCTAATGAATTGGCGGCCTTTGCTGCTACGGTTGAACCTATTGATGACATCCAATTGGTACTTTCGGCATAATTGCTTACTGCACCTTGGAAGTCAGGTGTTGAGGTGGTTTGTACCTTTTCATTACCTTGATAAGATTTAGGTAATGGCTGTTCAGTTACACCGCGTACATTTCTTTTAAAATCTAATTCAGCCATTGTTAGCCCCCAACACTTGTTAAGCCGAATCCTTCACTTAATTTCTCCCACCCTGCTACACTTGATGGGAACTTATTAAATGTTCTGCTTGCAAAACTTTGCCATAGTTTAGAAGTGTCTGAACTATTTTGAAGGAGGGACATTGCTTTACCAGCTCTTAATTGATTTTGCTTGCCTAACGCATTTAATCGTCTAATACGCTCATCTGAATTAAAGTTGCCTTGTGATTCATTTAATAAACCTAATGCACTACCACCAGCGGTCGATGTTCCACGTGCGGCAAAAGTTGCAATTTGGGAGCCAATCGTTTGTCTTAATTGTTTGATTGAATCTAAACTAGATTGTTCAGTTTCAAGTCTAGTTTGTTCAATATTAGCTTCAATTCCAGCTTGTTGAACTTGCATGCCCATTTGCATTAACTCTGCTTGGTTTTTGGTTCCTAAATAATCGGTTACCATGCCAGCTGCTTGCATAGCTAATAATAGAAATGGCGGCATCGTTTCTCCTTAAATCTCGACTGAATAAAAAGCACCAAGCAACTGGATATTAAATGGTTCGCTATGTTCTATCGTATAGGTTGGGTTATTAAAATCATCCCAAGCTTTAAAAATAGACATTTCAAAAATACCCCGTGCTGGAGCAGGGGGTTCGCCAATGTTGGCCATATCAAACGGTTGAAGTGCAATGGGTACGCCATTAATTGTACCACCGATTGTATTGTTGAACATGAACCTTACCCAATTAACGCGCTTTGGTTTGGTTAGTGTTGTTTGCTTGGCTGAATTCCCATTCGATAAACTAAGCGGCATCGGTTCCATAATGGTATTAATCGGGAATCCAATATAAGCATTACTGACATCTACAGGAGACCCATGTGCTTCAAAGACAATTTCATTATTAACATTTGTCTCACCAGGCGCATCAAACCCAAAACCATCACCTACCATTTTTACATCTTGAGCGTTAAATAATACACCCGTATTAACGGTATCAGAAGGTGTGCCATTATAAATAACTGCACAATCTAAAAATACATCTTGGCTTAATTCTTCTAGGGTGAATATTGGTTCTAATTCCCAAGAAACAACATTGCTAGACATTCCGCTACTTGTGAATTGAATTTCATTTACTGCATTAATAGCATCTTCATGTGTTAGATAAACAATGAAGTTATCAGCATCCACACCAATAGCCCAATAATATTGATTTGTATTTACTGCTGGTGTGCTAGCTGGTAATACACCGGTTGTTGTGAATGTCATTGCAGTAGGTGCAGTTCCTATAAAATTACTACTAACTGCATGCAAAGTACTTTCATTGGTTGGTGTATGTAAGGTAAACCCTGTAATGGCAACAGGAGCCGCAGCTTGTGCTATATCTCGCTGAACAACAAACCAGCATCTACCATCTGAACTACTCGCGGCTTGTAAGAATTGAGCATTGCCATAAGATTGCTCCATCATCTGAATAGTAAATCCAGAGACGTTCTGTGATAGTAATGTTTGGAAAACAGCCATTGTACCTATTTCATTAATGATAAATACAAAACGGCTTCCTGCGCGTCGCAAATCATAATAAGCTGTTTCATCTACTGGATTACGTATAGTTTGCTCATTAATGACTGAAACAATATCGGACGTATAAGCGTTATTAATACCATCCCAAAGCATTTGGTGAGCATCGTTGCCTGATAATACTAGAATCTGATTATCAATAGCCTCTGGTTGTAAAACATCAGCTGGCGTTGAATCTTGCAATTGCAGCGTGAAGTTACTCGGCGTAATAGCCGCAACATC
>CAVTVH010000006.1:0-57118 GCA_963738145.1 uncultured bacterium | reverse complement strand
ATTGCTTGCTGGATAGCATCTAATAACTTGTCGAATTTGGATATCTTAAGTTCTAAAAGAGGATTATCCCAATCAGAATCTTCTATTACACGAACAAAGAAAAAACCATGAGGTAAACTATCAGGATTCCAATCTGCATCAACGCAATAACGTTTGCCAAACTCGATGAACAGTAAGTTTTCCTGGAAAGAGCTTCCAGTGTAAGTTGATATGTTTTCAAATATAAGTTTGCCATCATGAAAATTGAGTTGTAATGACATATATGCCTATATTTTTTTAATTTTACTTAGATATTCTGCCATTGTTATTGGATGCCCATGAATAACTCTGCCATTATTAGTTGATTCAACGAGGGTGCATTGAGTTTCCTGGCCATTATTGGCACCAATTATTTCATCGAATAACATAACTTTGTGCTGTTTGCTATCGTTAGTTGGTGTGCCTTTTTCCCAAGCTTTTCTTTCTATTTCTTCTATTTTTTGAAGATTACGCCACCTGTATTTTGCGTTGCCGTCATATCTAGTTTCGTTTATTGTTTGATCCCAAGGTTGTTTTTTCGGAATATGTTTTCCTCCGTGTGGCGTCCATTCAATTTTGTTCTTATTCTTATCCTTCTCATCATCCGGATCAGGTTGCTGCATTCCTTGCCGGCCACCTTGCGACGCTTTATTGTGAGCTTTCGTTTTATCAATCAATTCACGAGCCTTCGGATGTATCCCTGCATTTATTCTATCGCCCGCTGCTTGCAAGATTGCTAACTTATCACGTTCTTCTTCTGTTAGATCCTCAGATTTTTTTCGTAGCAACGATTCAAGAATTTGAAGATTTCTCGTAGCTGGTAGTGTAGGTGGATTTGGTAATTTTATGTCTTCTCTGTGTTGCTGCGGCATAGGTCTAGGCATTGGTTGTGGCGTAGGAGATATTTTTGGCCGAGGATTTGGATTTGGTGGTATTTCAGGTATCGGAACAGGCAACCTTGTAGGTTCCAGTTGAAGAGTCACCTTTGGGGTTACCGCCGGCTGCGCGGGGGTCGGCTGGGAAGGCGCGGGAGCAGGAGTTGGGGCGACAAGTGGTTTTACATTTTCTGGTACGGTGCGTATCGGTGCGGGTTTTGGTGCGGCTTGCGGTTGTGGGGACCATGAGGCAGTTATGTCAGCGTGCAGTTGGCTGTCGAGATTGGCAGCACGATCATATTCGCCACGATTCCTGATTTCATCGATGTATTGTCTTCTTTGTGCATAACTGGCGGAACGTATTTGATCGTTAGTTGGAGTACGCACCTCTGTTTTCACATCGATAGAAGCACCTGTTGTTTTATCTGCAGGTACATAGTTAGCGTCTCTATATTCACCACCAAAAAATCTTTTAATACGACCCCATTTTTCTTGAGGCCGTGGAGTTGCGGTATTTTCTATCTTTGGTGATGTTGGTGGTGCCACAACAACCTCTGGCTTTGGCGCTTCCAAGGGTTTGAGTGTAGGGGTAGATGTTTCAACTTTTGGCACTGTTAGAGTGGCTGCTTCTGTTGCAGCTCTTGGCGGTGCTACAGTATCTACTTTTGTTGAGGGCTGAGTAGCAGTGACTGTTGTTCTTTGTGGAGTCGCCAATGGTTTGGTGGATACATCGGTAGTTGTTACGGCAATCTTTGGTGGTGTTGTTGGAGAAGTGGTCGGTGTAGAGGTGTTAGGTGTTACTGTGGTAGGGGTTGGCGTAGTACTTATGGGTTTTGCTTGTGGTGTTGCGGATGCAGCCGGCGCAGTTGGTTTTAGTACTGCTAGTGGACTTCGTTGCGTTTGTTGTGATGTTGGCGTGGGCAACGTTGATGGTGTTGATGAAGGATTTGTAGAATTGTTGCTCAGTTGATTTGCAACTGCGCCAGCACCTATTACTCCCACAGCAACAACATCAGCTGTTTGTTTTGCTTCAACTAATGCGATCAAAGCTTCACCAGCTTTAGCCGCCAACTCTATGCCTTTTTGCACTAGCGGATTCGATAGAATTTGTGTGATAAGGACGGGAACTGCACAGTTTGCTTGTTGAACAACGAGACTACAAAGTACTAAGAGAGCAACGCGTCGCTGCGTTTTTTTCATCATAATTATGTTCCTATCAGCTTACTTAATGATGGAAGATGATAATATGTTGGTGCAGTATATCATCTTTTGATCACATCTTACTAGCCTTGGTTAAGGGGGTGTTGGTAGTTTCATCAACCCCAACACCGTCTGCATGAGTTGTACCATAAAGTCAAAAGTGATAATCTTTTCTCTGGACATCAACCAAAGACCGTTTCTTATCCCAATCCAAAAAGTCCCCGTCACATTAAAGGCTGGTAATAAGTAAGTTGTATCTTTTATGCTCGTGAGAAATAAAGTTACATTTTTATTGCCCTGATCATAGCCCGCTGTTTGCTGGTCTGGAGTAAAAGAGAGGATATAATGACTGTTGAAGAAATGAAAGAATTGGTCAAAAAACATGCTGATTTAGAAGACAAGCATGATCTTGAAGGTACATTAGCAACTTTAGTAGAAGACCCCGTATATGAAATTTACCCTGCGCGCCTCAAGTTACAAGGGAAAGAAAATGTACGTGCCTTTTATCGCGAACATTTCGATTCATTTTTTCCGCTTATTGCATCATTCCAATTAATTAACGAATGGTGGACTCCTGAAACTGCTTGCATGGAATATGATCTGTTTTTAAAAGCGCCCTATTCAGAAAAACCATATAGGATTCTTGTAATTATTAGTGCCAAAAATAATCTTTTATTGGGCGAGCGCTTTTATATAAATGAAGAACTTGCGCAACTTATGAGCGGAGCTGCATTTAGTCGTTGGGAAAAATTTTAATCGCCAAAAACATGTAACGTTCATTTTGTTTCTTAAAAGCTCACTGCTCGTGCACACGGTGCGTAATTGCCTTGGTGTTTGCTTACGCATTTGGTACAATGAAAAACGTCGTTTTAAGGATTTATATACCATTTCTTCTCATAGGGAACATTCATGAAAAAACTAAGCTTATATGCAGTTCTTTGTAGTGCACTACTATCTGGATCTATGTTTGGATCTTCCGCCGCACAACGTTCTACTCTCATGCGAAAATTATACTTTTATCAGTTTGTAAGAGCCGGCAGTGGATTACTGTTGCTTCGTCATCATGGGAAAACTTGGATTGTTCCTGCTATTCGTGAAATTCCCTCTTGCTTTAGAAGCCTTTCTTCTTCAATGAATAAGAGACCTCACGGTTCTTCGAGTGTCACCTCTTCAGGTGGTTGTTCTGATTCAGGCTGTGGTTCTAGTTCCATTTCTGGGAAAAGTTTCTCGTTAGGAGAAAAGCGGACTACTGATACAGACGCAACATCCAACGAAAGAACTTCCCTATTAAGTTGGGATACCATGACGTCTGGGTATACCATGGTAACTAAAAGAATTCCTGACGGTACCAATAAATTTCTAGGTGATGTAGGAAAAGGTATCTCTAAGGGTACAGCGGAACTAATAAAAGAAGTTGGCACATTCGCAGCGGAGCATGGAGTTATCCAAGCTTACCTCTTTTATTGGTCACACAATAAAATCAAGGAAGTTAAAAAAGAATTAGCTTTGTTGGACGGGCAAACAAAACCTGCTCTCAGCTAAAAACTTAATCTATTGTTTAGCTGATCCAAAAAGTATCTGGAAGTGGCCATGAATAAAAGGTTAACTACTCATGCTGCAAAAATTCTTGCCGACATCTTAAATCAACCAGTTGATTCTATATTTTGCGAACTATTAAAAGGCGGTACCGAGGAAGATATAGCTGTAAAATGTAGATCATATGATACAACAGACTATGTCATTAAACTTTTCAAATCACCTGAGTTGGGTAAAAACGAAATAGAATGGACTCGATTAGCGTCTGATCTTCAAATTGGACCAAAGCTATTTCACGCTGATTCTGCAGGTAATTACATGATCATGGCATTTGCTCAGGGCACTAACTTAGTTCCTGCGACGGCCAATATGTCAGAAGTTATCAAGAGTCTTGTTTCAAGTCTTTCTCGATTACATCAATCTGCAGCATCTTTTGCACGTCCATCTGATATGTTTAGTCGCATCGAGACAAAATATAAAAAGTTAAACTCTTCAGGCCAAATCGAGAAGACGTTAGAAGATAGTCGCGAACTCGTTGAAAAAATAAAGGTAGAATTTCAAGAAATTCCAGTTGCGTTAGTGCCTTGCCATAATGATCTGAACCCTGGCAATATCTATGTTCTTGATCATAGGATAACCCTTATTGATTGGGGTGATTCTGCCCTCGGTAACCCATATTATGATATCGCTGCTTTCTTTGTTTTGAATGTTATTGAACCAAATAACGAGAAACTTTTTTTTGAGCAGTATGATGCAAAAATGCTATTACCTGAATGGCAAAGGTATATGCAACTATGCAAGCAACTGGTGCATTTTGAATTCGCACTCAACCTGCTATTAGGAGTACAAGCAGGCAAACGTGAACTGCTTCATGAGCCGCTTATTCCGCAGGTAAAACCCGTCAGCTTCTATCTAACCCAGTTAGCTGAGCGTAACATTAAAATTGATAGTGAATTTTTATACCATATGGCATCGGCATCGCTTGCGAAAATGAAATAAGAATAGTGGTGCATAAGCCCTTCTTCTTATAATTTTAATTGCATATTATACAGATTCGCGTAATGACCATCCAAGGCGATTAACTCTTCATGCGTTCCTTGTTCGGTAATTCCCTTATGAGTTAATACAAGAATTTTTTGTGCATTTCTGACTGTAGATAAACGATGGGCTATGACGATGGTCGTGCGGTTTTCAGTTAACTTCTCTAAGGAATCTTTAACGGCTTTTTCACTTTCATTATCTAGAGAGCTTGTAGCTTCATCAAAAATTATTATGGGTGGATTTTTTAAGAAAACTCGAGCAATGCTCAATCTTTGTTTTTGCCCTCCAGATAATTTTACTCCATGCTGACCAATGTCAGTGTCATATTTTTTCGGTAAAGCCATGATAAAATCATGAGCATTCGCTTTTTTGGCAGCCTCAATGATTTCTTCTTTGCTCGCATCAAGTTTGCCATAGCGTATATTGTCTGAGACTGTACCTGCAAACAAATATACATCTTGCTGAACGATGCCAATATTTCTTCTTAATGATTGCAAGGTAACATTTTTTATATTTTTACCATCTAAAAGTATTTTCCCTTCGTTTACTTCGTAAAAGCGAGGAATTAAAGAGCATAGAGTTGTTTTGCCGATGCCTGAAAACCCTACCAATGCAATATACTCTCCAACTTTTATATCTAGAGATAGGTTCTTTAGGACATAGTTATACTCTTCTTTATATTTGAAGCTAACGTTCTGGAATTCTATATTTCCCTGAACATGAGTAAGTTCAATAGCATCTGCTGAATCTTGGATATCTGGCTCTATCCCTAAAATTTCCATAATTCGGTCAAATCCAGTAATTCCTTCCTGATACAATCTAGTGAAATTACCAAACCTCTTTATTGGTTCAATAAGGATCCCAATATATAATATAAATGTTAGCAAATCAGACAAATCTAATGAGCCATTAACAATAGCAATACCACCAAATATGACAGTAGAAATGGTCATGAGTTCCGTGAATGCAATTAATCCTTCATAAAAGTAGGATTCGCTTTTATAGCCACATCTTCTACTGTCAACAAAACGGTTATTTTCGTAAGCAAATTTTGTTTTTTCAATTTGTTCGTTTGTGAAAGATTTTACAACCCTAATTCCTCCAAGAGTCTCTTCTGCTTGTGCATTGATATCCGCAATTCTATCTAAGCTATTTCTTAAGGCTACATTCATTTTTTTATTAAAATAAAACGCATAAGCAGCCATGATTGGCAAAAAGAGCATGACGATTAACGTAAGCTTAACATTGATATTTATTAAGATAATGAACGCACCAATAAAATTTAATAATGAAATTACAATATCTTCAGGACCATGATGATATAATTCCGCAAGGTTAAACGAGTCATTAGTCAGCCGAGACATTAACTGGCCAGTTTTCTGTTCATCATAAAAGCTAAATGATAATTTTTGATAATGATCAAATAATTCACTGCGTACATCTCTTTCCATAAGGGCGCCCATAACATGACCCTGATATGAAACAAACAAGTTACAGGCAGTATGAACGGCAACTAATGCAAGCATAATAGCACTCATTACATATATTTGATTGAGCGCATCAGGTCTGTTTTCTGTTAATATGTTTTTTGTTATGTAGCTTATGCACAAAGGCAATGCCAATGTAGCTGCTGATTGGATAAATGCACATCCCATGTCTGCAAAAAATAACCCCAGATATGGGGTGTAATAAGATAAAAATTTCTTCATTCGATAATATGGAGTAGAATTCTTAGCCATTTTTTCCTTAATTGTAGTATCAGCTATTCATTTCTTGTCTTCCAAAGGGATGGGGGGATAGACATGCTGCTCATGAATCTACCCAAAATGTACGACTTGGTCCATTCTGTACCATGGCGAGTGATGGTTGTAGCGATTGGATGGGCAAATTCAGGAGAAAGTTCGTGGCCGCGTGCTATTGACTAGGGCGGTTGAGCTTTATTTTTATTGATATAGGCTGTTTTACATATCTTAATCAGGGGTTTGGACTTATTTAGGGGCTTTTATGAAATCGTATAAAGAAATATCTCTATTGTTGTTGTCAATTATTGCCATCACTTTTTCTTCAAATATCTTGAGCATAGCACGCTACAGCGCCCTACCACTGAGCAAGGTGCCTGTTAATTTTTTAGACGATCAAGGCCAAAATATTGATTTTGCCTATCGCCTATTCAATAAATTTGATTGTAAGAAATACTTGGGTAATAAAAAAATTATAGCCAAGGGTTATCAGCCTCTACAGGTTCAAATTACCAATAATTCAGATCAATCAGTTAAATTTTCTTTAAGCAATTTTAGCTTTCCATGCGTGCCATATGAAGAAGTTGCTGAACAGATTCATTTCAGTGCTGCAAAGAGGGGTCTTGCTTGGATATTGGGCGGTTTAGTGATATGGCCTCTCATAGTTGTGGGGATTATTGATATTGTCGAATCGCCAAGGGCAAATGATCGCTTGGATGCTGATTTCTATAAAAAATCCTTAACTGATCAGATCATACAACCACATACCTCTATTAACGGCCTGATCTTTGTAGCGAATGAACAATTTACACCAAATTTTGTTTTTGCCGTTACTGATCAAAACAATAGAAAAGTAGAGTTTTCTCTAGTTGAAGAAAAAGCTACCAAAGAAAAATATTATCGCCATAGCGCAAAACCCATGTGGTAATATGCCGCTGAGTGGCAAAGTTGATTTATTTTATTGGTTATCTATTTAAATGGGGACATATATGTCTATAAAACGTGTCGTAGTACTTATAACACTTTGCATGGTACCAGCCTTGAGTCACGGCAAGGTTAATCTACAAGGAAAAGAGGATATAAAAGTATTTTTTAATTATGCCCAAGAGTATCTTCCAAAGTTAGAAGTTGAAATAGCCAAGGCTGAAGAGGCGGGTGTGGTTGAGCAAGAAAAATTGGAGCAATTCAAAAGAGACGCAAAACTTTTTAAGGTAATTGATCTCATCGCCAAAGCTGATATCAAAGGCCTTAAAAAGGCAACTCGCCAACAATTACAATTTGACGGTGGGCAAATATGGGTTGAAGGTACACGGTTTAAAGATACTCTCGGGGGGCGTTTAGACTCCAGAATATTAGCTGGTCACAATGCCTTAGTCTTTGTGGTACTGCATTCTATGTTTGATACGACGCCACAAGATAAAGAAAAAACTCTATCTATGTTCAAATTATTGTTAGATAAAAAACTTGATGTTAAGTCCGAGCTTCTGGATTGTTTTTGGATAAAGGCTACACCAACAGATTCTTATGCCAGGGATTATATTGCTTCATACACCTTGTCTGAATTAGCAGAGATATGTGATTTTCCAGAGGCACAAGCATTGATAAAACGCGTAACAAATTAATCGCCTATACATTAATTTTCATCACCTCCATCCCATCTCAATGCGTTGTAACGTAAAGTCAAAAGTGATATCCTTCCCCTTAAATCTGTCAACCAAAGGACAGATTATTTACACCTCTCTAAAACTCTGGTGAAGGAAAACGATGAAAATCGAAATCAACTACCCAGACAGAAAAAACTACAAGTTTAAAAAGAAAAATACGATAGAACATACAGTGCGCAGGAATTATTTTTTAGGCATCGTGATACTAGTAAGTACCTGTATCGTAAAGTCTGAAGCCTATATTGAAGGAACAAAGCACATGAGCGATCAAAAGAAATCTTCCTCCTCGGAATCAACTCAGCAACATCCAAGCCGACCTCAAGATCCCAAGCCCCCCTTTCCCTATGATGAAATAGAAGTAACGTATGAAAATAAATCAGCAGGGATAACGCTATCAGGAACGCTAACGTTGCCCAGATCGCAAGGGCCATTTCCAACTGTGTTGTTAATCCCCGGCATGGGACCTGTTGATCGTAATGGAGAGGGCTATTATGGACTCAAACCATCCTTGGTACTTGCCGACCATCTAACTCGAAACGGTAGTGCTGTGTTGCGTGTCGATAAGCGTGGCGTTGGCAAATCGACGGGAACTTTTGATTTAACAGTAACGCCGCGCGATCTAGCTGGCGATGTTCTTGCTGGTATCGAATATCTTAAAACGCGTGAAGATGTTGATCATCGTCCCATCGGTTTAATTGGTCACAGTGAAGGCGGTCTAGTTGCAGCCATGGTAGCTGCGCAATCAAATGATGTTGCTTTTGTGGTGTTAATGGCCGGAGCAGTTGGCCAAAATCAAACTGTTGTTGAACAAGCAGCAGTGCAGCTACATGCCGATGGCGCGTCAACTACAATGATTCAGTATGATAGTAATATACGCAAGAAAATTCTGGAGATTATACAACACCATACAAATGCGCAAGAAGCTCACCATCAACTACGTGATGTGATTGGCTATTATTGGGCAACATTACCAGAGGAACAAAAACAGGAAGCACAGAATCTTCTTTGGGCTATTTCCCCTGCTGGCGGAGATGCCTTTATCGGTTTTATGAACTCTCCCTATAATCGTTTTTTGCTCACCTATGATGCTCAAGCGGCGCTTGCGCAGATTAAAGTGCCCTTACTCGCGCTCTATGGGGAATTTGATTTTATGTCACCACGCTTTATGCTTCCACTGATCAAGAAAGCAATGGAGCAGGGGGGCAATAAAGACTCTACGCTCCTCGAGCTTCCAAAACTTAATCATTCGCTTCAAACATGCAAAACAGGGTCTATGGCTGAATATGCCACCATTGAAGAAACCATAGCGCCGGTAGCATTGGATACGATAACAAAATGGATATTGGAACGAACAGTTAATAAATATGATCAAGGAAACGTATGAACGGATTTTTTAAAAAACTAGTGGTAGGGTTAGTCGGTTTTGGCATATTAAGTTCTCATCCAATACATGCAGGCAATGAATCTTTTGGGTTTGGTGTTGCGCTTACTGCAAGTATAATAACAACGCTCGCAGGTATTACGACGTTTTATAAGATCGGGAAAATGGCTGGTAAGGCTGAAAATACACCTGAGCGCTCAGAAGAAAAAACGCATGCTATAATTGCAGGATCAGTTACAGTAGTAAGCGGTACTTTCGCTGCAGTGGCTTTATTGAACGTAATAAACAATATGTTGACACTTTCTTTTTAGATTTGAGAAAAAACACAAATAAAGAGGCGCGACAAAATATTTCAGGACGCTATGGACTTAAAAAAACGTTGTTTTGGTAACGGGCAAGGCAAAGAGTTCTACGCGCGTTATCACGATGAAGAATGGGGCGTTCCCGTGCATGATGATCGGCATCTGTTTGAGTTGCTGATTTTAGAGGGGGCGCAGGCAGGCTTGAGTTGGGAAACTATTCTCAAGCGGCGTGACGGTTATCGAAAAGCCTTTCACCATTTTGATCCTATCAAAGTTGCGAACATGTCTGATCAAGAACTTGAAGTGCTTCTTACCAATAAGGACATTATTCGTAATCGGTTGAAGGTTTATGGGACACGTAAGAATGCGCGCGTATTTTTAGAGATTCAACAAGAATTTGGATCATTCGATCGCTATCTATGGCCATTTGTGCATAATAGTCCGATTATCAATCGATGGAATAATCTCACCCAGGCCCCGACAAGAACACCGGAAAGTGATGCATTGTCAAAGGACCTCAAAAAACGAGGGATGACGTTCGTGGGTTCAACGATTATCTATGCCTATATGCAGGCGGTTGGTATGGTTAATGATCACCCGGTAAATTGCTGGCGACATGGTTAGCTGTCTATGAGGTCCAAAAAAATAAGGCTTTATACATCAGTTAGTACCAATGTATAAAGCCTTAAAAAAATTAAAGATTCTTACTTTATGCTGGAGAGTATAATAATCCGGCACTTAAGCCTAATAATGTAACTCCTGGAAGCAATGTTTGATTACTCGTAATTTGCAAAACTACACGATCACCTGCTGAAACTGGTATGGATCCTGTGCTTGTTCCACAAGCATTCAGCAAAGTAGATGGACTTATTGGAAGTGTAGTCGCAGGGAAAGAGGCTATCGCATTTAATCCCGTTGCTACATAGGGCAGAGTTGCTGAACCACTTGTTCCAGCACATGGGGAAATTAAAAGAGTAAATGTAAAAGCAGTTGCAGGAATTGGCGTTATAGCAGCCAACAGAAAGTTTGCATCAACACTAACCCGTAAATCGTGCAATGTACCAGCAGCTGGTACGGTAAATGCAAATGAAGTTCGGGAAATTGTAGCCACTGGATCTATTAAAGTAATTGCTGGATCAGAACTACCAAAGCCCATAACAAGCGGAAACAAGACTGAAATATCTCCAGCAACTATACCGGCTAAAATACCAGATGCATAGGGTATCATCGCAACTCGAGGTCCTGAAAGCACTAATCTACAACTTGCTGCTGGACAACACGCCCTTATTACCTGCTGGTCATAATTAACATCCAATAACGCTTCGTCTGTGTTAAGTAGTTGAGAACTTTCATTATCAGACAAGTTTTCAGATGATATATCGCTCGCTACTAATGATACATCCGCACCTAACATCATGATCATACTCAAAACAAACAATAGCTCTTTAGATCGTGCGATTAAAAATTTCATTCACTTCCTTTTTTTAAAATGAGTATAAAAACTATTGATCCGTTTCATAATTTCATAAATCGCCAAAGATTGTCAAGTAGAAAAACCTTGACAAGGTATTTTTCTACTTTGTAGCTTGATAAAAATTCTAACTATAAGGATGAAACTGTAATGAAAAAATATTTGAATCTTTGGTTAATTTTTTTCTCCTTACTCCTACTCAATCAATCATACTTTTTAGATGCCAGTGATTGTGGACGCTGCGCAATCTCTGATTGCCAGACAAATACTAAAACATTTTTTAGATCACGCTCAATAATTGAAGATGTAAGTTTTTTTCTTGGGTTAAATTATTTTAATTATTATGGCAGATATTTTGGTGATGAGGATCTTGAAAATAAAAGAATTAATCTTGTTGGAGGTATTTTTTTTGAAAAATCCCGCCTCACTACCAATAATAATGTTGGCCGTTTCTTCTTTTCAGGAACCACCAGTACAAATGAAGCACCTTCTCCAACTACTAATGAATCGATAATACTTATATCACCTGAAAGAAGAGTTGTTGGTGCTTATTTTGATTATCACCAAGATTTCGGTTTTTGCAATCATCTTTGGCTTGATATAAAACTAGCCCTCTACCAAGCAACCCATAATTTAAATGCACGAGAAACATGTTTATCTATCGCAGATCCAACCAGCTGTACTCCTCTTGGCTATTTATCCAGTAGTTTATTAAGATTTGGACGAATATCTCTCTGTCCATTAAAGAAAACCGGATTAGATGATATTGAAGTAAAGTTGGGATATAATTTCTTCAATTGTGATGATAATAGTTATTTGGGCATATATGCTTCGGTCCTGCTACCTACTGCTCCAAAACCAACGGGTGAATTTTTATTTGAGCCATTAGTTGGAAGAAAACATTGGGGTGTTGGTGGTGGAATTAATGGGGCACGTGAGATGTATAGATCTGAAGATATATCTTTAACCATTTTAACCGATTTTTCTTATCAATATTTATTTAAAGGTAGAGAAATACGCTCCTTAGACTTTACAGAAGGCCAACTAACGCGCTTTATGATTGCTAATACTAATCTGCCAACTACTATTGCCCCAACTGCTGCTATTAATCTTACAACTTTTAATTTAGAAGTAACACCACGCGGGATAATAAATTTCTGGTTAGCAGCTCATATACAACATTGCAAGTGGCATACAGAATTGGGCTATAATCTTTGGTGGAGACAAAGCGAAAAAATTTGTTTCCAGGAATGTCAGCAAAGTAACTGTACAGATTTAGGTATTTCTGGTGTCAATGGCTTTATTCCAATAACGTTAAACAATTTAAATCTTGCGTCAGCAAGTCACCCAAAAACGTTAACCAATAAAATATATTTAGCATTCTCCCGTGATATACAAACGTGCCGTAGATTGATGAATATTGGCTTGGGAGGAGCATATGAATTTAGCAGAAATATTAATTCGCTAGGACAGTGGGGTATCTGGATCAATGCAGGCGTCGCGTTTGATACAACATGTGCACGCTGATATTCTGGCTTATAGCCTCGTAGCGATAAGCCATTTGTTTTGACCACGAATATAGTGTATATCTATAACTATGAAGATTATAACAGACCGTTCTAAAAACTTATTATCATGTCTCAGTGCATGTGGCTCTCAAGGTAATGCCCATGGCCATAGCTACGTCTCTTTGTATGCCTACTATCGTTATGCATATAGGGGATCGCACTACGCTTAAATGGTACATATAAGAAAAACAAAGCGTTATTACGAACCCCAGTTTTAAAGCTGGGGTTTTTTACTGCCTATTTTTTGTTATGGCACGAAAGGGGGCTTATGAAATAGCCACATATTTTTTGAGGGTGATGGAGCTGTTATTAGTTAATTGATCAAACCATATATTTATTAGGGTTTTTTATGAAGATACAATCATTTACTATTATGTTGTCACTAGTTCTTACCAACTCATTATGCGCTATGAAGAGCGTGTCACCTGCAATGAAGGCTCAAGGATTACCCTACTGTAAGGCTAAGTTCATCTAGTTCATCGTCGTCGAGTTCATCGAGCTCTCGTGGGATGCGAGCGCCATCAGGATGGCAGTCACCGTTATCAAAACCATTTGATGGGTTGCCCTTCGACTGTCAAAAGCATATTGGACAGTTGTTTGTTGGTGATAAAAAATGGGCCCAATCTGTGCTTGCAGAGCGACGTAGAAAGATACCTGTTATCAACTGCCTGTCACAAGAAGAGATGAAGCGACTCGCTAAAGCCTTTTGGCTTGAACGGTTGGTGGGAATGTGCGGTAGATAGGCAGCGAGGATTGTATGTTGCCCCAGGTAAAACCGGGGCAACCGACCCATTTGACCTTAAAAACCCCTCATGTATAATTTCTATTAGAATCGAATGGAAAAGGTTTAAGTTCAATAAAGCCGTTCCCTACAGAGAGGAACATAGAATCTTCCCTTCTGTCTGTGGGCGAGTTTTAGGTCCCAATCGCAACCTTGTGAGATTGGGTAATAGATTGTGGGGTTATTATGTGTAATTCTTGTATAAAAACTATCATGCGCACACTATGCGCACTCGTATTCATGACATCAATGGCGTACGCTGCTGGATCTTCGAGCAGCTCTTCAAGACCATCATCTTCATCAACTTCAGTCTCTTCTTCAACAAGCAGCACCCCGCCTCTTACTTCTTTTGTATGTTTGTTTGACTTTTCTACGGGTACGATAGAACAGAAAAAAGTCCGCTTGATGTTTTTCCTTACAGCATGCTTAGGAGCACTGTTAGATAGGGATATGCAGCCAATAAGAAGGTTTACCTGGAATGACCCATCTTTTGCATCTATCATGAAAACATACACACAGTTTATCACTCAAATGGCCGATCTGTCGCCAGAAGACCGTGTATTGTTATCTAGCAATAGCGAAAAACTTAAAAAGTTAGTTGCGTTAAAATTAAACCTTGTCTTTTCAGGAACTAAAGAAAAAGTATCAGACGAAGAAGAATTCCAAGAAAATCTCATAGATATATTTCATGGAACATATGCTCCATTCTTCTCATGGGCTAAAGAAGCGTCTGATAAGATTGATCCTAAAATAGTTTGCATGAGATGCGATGACTATTTAACCACGATACTACAACACTCCCCTCTCAAGCGTCGCATCGATACTGTCTACAAATATTTGGTAACTGATCTGCTTACTACGCTCAAAAAGCGCAGCGCGGCGGCCGCGACATCAGCCAGTTCATCTTCAAGTAGTAGTAGTAGCTCTTCGTCTTCAAGTAGTTCCTCAAGCTCATCATGCCAGCCCAAAGTAGAACCTACTCAAATTTTTCATCCAACGCTTTTTGATTTTACTACAGGAACGGCTCTACAGAAACAACATCGTTTTTTCCTACTTTTCATGGGAATTTTAGATCAAGATATGCCTACCGACATATCTGAAATGGGTGGTAAATGTCTAGCTATTCCTCTTGAAAGTGATCATTTTACATCTATCGTTAACTCGTATAGGAGCTTTATAGAAAATATTGAAAGCATATCAGTACAAGACCGTGCGCTTTTATTTTCTAACGATGTAGCCCTTAGAAGATTAATAGCCGAGCGCATACTGGATGCAATGGCACACGAGGGCAATTTATACCCTCTTTATGAAAAATGGAACTCAGTGTATAGCATCCTATTAGAAAAAATCTCCAGCAGCAGTAGCAGTGAGCCGAAAAAGTTCTTTTCGTACCTGTGCGATCAAGGTTTAATGATGCAACAAATCTTTCAAGCCAAAGGCGATAAAGAAGCTAAAGAATATTTAGAAGATATAGCAACTGTCTACAAAATGTTTGTAACAGATATAGCTAAACAACTCAGGACACATAGCCGTAATTCGAGTTCCGCGAGCTCGTCATCTTCAAGTAGCGCATCATCAATCACCACCACACCCCAAGACGCGGCATGTATGCAACAGGCAGCTCAAGAAAAGGAAGAAAAAAGGCGTAAAAAGCAAGAAGAGTCTGAACAAAAAACCAGAGATAAGAACGCGGATAGGAAAGCTAAAAAAGCCGCAGCACGTGATGAAGCTCAAGAACGATGGGAAAAAGAACTTTATGCAGCATTTGCAAAAAAATATAGCCATCCTTTATGTTTAGCAATAAAAGAGAACAATCTCGAACTCTTTGAAAAAACATTGCAAAGCTACCCTCCTAGAGATCTTCTTAAACCTAGCGGATTAGATGATGGTACCGAAGATTCTGTACACGATAGAGCCATTGGATATATCTACACAATTGATAATGGCAACAGGACATTGGCACAAAATCGCATGCATGCTCAGTTAGCAAACTTGTGGCAAAAAAGATGAACTTTAAAACAACGTCATTCAATGCAAAAGGGAGCACTTTTTTGGTGCTCCCTTTCGTAAACTAACTATCTCGTTTAATCATTAATAAGTTATGCTTTTACCTCAGATGTTCCATTAATAGCTTGAGCACAGCGATCTGATTTAGCAAGACTCAAAACAGTAGTAAGGGTATCGTCTTGATTAGAGTTACCATCATAAGCTGCCCAACTTGCTGTAACAGCAGCTGGTCCAAATGAAACGCCACCAGAGCCTAAGTGCGTGGTAACAATAGCGTTATCAACCTTTGCTCCTTGCTCTGTATATGTCAGCCCTAAAGTTGCAAAACCATCATATGGAGCTGCGCGTACACCAGCCCAACGCTTAGCTATTCCTTTTTCAAGTTCTAAGGTATCCATATCTGCTTGCGTCAGTGTTTGCCCCTTGGTGTCACGACCCAGTGCAAGAGAAACAAGCTCAGGCAACACCTCATTCATAGCATTTAACTGGTGGAGATTTCTATCTTTTGCAAACGCTTGATCTTTGGTTGGTCGTTGATCGCCATAGTAAGACTTTGTTCCAGCAGTTACCATAGAAGCATCTCCATCTGCATAACCGGCCTGAAAGGCAAGAACCTTATCACCATTTATGTGTATTTCCATGCAATTTCTAAAGTTAGCATATTTTGCTTTTTTATCTTCTGGGATTGGAATAGTGAGTCTGAGCGACGCACCAGCAAATGCGGCATATGCTGGTTCTTTAAAGCCTAATTTTTTTAGAGTACCTACAGCTTCACCGGGACAGAAGGCATACACACAATTTTTAGTAGCATGTTTTACCTGTGAACCATCTTTAAACTGTAAACCTTTAATCGATGTCTTATTATTTTTTTCTTCGAGGATTACACCAGATACTTCTTTGCCATACACAATGTTAAAACAATTATGGGTTTTATTTTTTTCATCCACAAAGGTTCCCATCTCTTCTTTCAGATAATCACAGAACAATGGCAAGAAGGTTTTTGCATCAATGCAGCCGCCTGGTCTCCATAGCGCAACGCTGTCACTCTTCCATTGAAGTTTGCCGTCTTTATCAGCGGTGGCATGGCTTTTGCAGAAATCAGTAAGATAAGGATCTATTGCCATAACTTCTACAGGAGATAAGAGAGCGCAATGTTTATATCCTAAACCCTCATAATCGGCTTTCATTGATTCAGCGCGTTGTACTGCATCAGCAACACCATAGATCAAATCTATGCGATACCCATCACGCAAAACTTTACGATCTTTGGTGCGTGGTTCGCGGCAAGGGAAATAGTTAGATTTGTCCATAATCTTGTGTAATTTTTGATTGGCTGCATCTAAATTAACCCATTCCGGCATAGCTTGTTCTTGGCCCCACGTTAAGAAAGCCTTTGTGCGCTTTTCATAGCCAACTTGATCATGGCTATCAATCTCAGCTTCGTGCATAAAATGCCGTGTGGCTTCAGAATCAGCTATATTTGGCACATCGAGAACTTGAATGCCTCCGGGTTGATTAAATGGAATGGTACATTTTTCCACTAATGCCTTACCGCGAGGGAGAACAGCGAGCGGCTCATCTACCGTAAGACTTGGCCCAATATTGGCAGCTGTTGTTTCATCAAGAGAATTGTTCTTTTCATAAATAGTCACACGTATCTTAGATCCACTTTTGCGCGCTTTATCGAGTGCCTTATTCGCATGAAACATTCCCGTTATACCACCGCCTATGATGACAACTTCCTCTAGCTCTTTGGCTTTGGCTGTGCTCACTAAATTGGTTAAAGCGAGTCCCAATACGAGAGACAGAGCAGATAGCTTTTTGTAATTAACATTCATGTCAATCACTCCTTACGTTATTGATGTGTTGTAACGATAAAACTCAATGTAGTACGTGTCTATTATTTAACGGCAATCATTTCGATTTCTATGCATCCACCTTTTGGTAATCCAGCAACCTGGAATGTTGAACGTGCTGGATAGGGGCGGGTTAAGAATGACTCATATATTTTATTAACTACGGCGAAATCATTCATATCGGTAAGAAAAATAGTAGTTTTAACTACGTTGCTAAAATCCATACCCGCTTCTTTTAAAATAGCGGCTAAGTTATGCATAACTAATTCGGTTGCTTTTGTTAGATCAGTTTCTAAAACATTGGTTGTTGGATCGATGGGTAATTGTCCGGAAATAAATAACATTTCCTGTGCGTTATGTCTCTTAAGTGCTTGGCTAAATGGACCAACTGGTTTGGGGGCGTTTGATGTTTTAATTTCGGTAACGTTTGTCGAACTTTGCATCGATTCTACTCCCAGCATTGTTAAAGGGTGCAGTAGCAACAAATTCAAAAGCAATGAAACTTTGTTCATAACGTTCCTATGCGTTAAGAGGTGGAATGATTTTAACGTAATTTATTGTGCTCCTTTCCGTGGCAAAGTCAATATTTTGCGCATGAATATGCGAGCAAATAGTAGGTCAAATTACTAGATATAAATTAATTTGATTTTGATAGATCCTGGTAGCTATGCTGGTTGTAAAGTTGAGTAGATTTTTAAGAAGAGCGGAGTAGGTGAAAAAATGAAAATAACTTTTTTAGGTGCAGTAGAAGAAGTAACGGGGTCGCGCTATCTCATTGAACATGAAGCTACAAAAATTCTCGTTGATTGCGGGATGTTTCAAGGGCTTCGGGAAATCACTCAGCGTAATGCGGAACCGTTTCCCATCGATCCCAAGAGCATTGATGCAATCATATTAACGCATGCTCATATAGATCATACTGGTTATATTCCCGCACTCATTAAAAATGGTTTTAAAGGTCAAATATACTGTTCCAAAGGTACGTACGCATTGTGTTCTTTGCTCTTAATCGATAGTGGATCTTTGCAGGAAAGTGAGGCAAAGGATATTAATTCACGGGGCGGTCCAGACCACCCTCCAGCTGTTGCTTTGTATACTGTACGCGATGCTGAGAATGCATTAAAGTTTTTCAATACGGTTGATTACGATACCGTTGTGAGCATAGGGGAATCTTTAAAGGTCACGCTTATCCGCTCAGGCCATATTCTTGGCTCATCATTTGTTATTGTATCTGATGGCAAGCAAAAAATAACTTTTTCTGGAGATCTTGGACGTCCTCATGATCTGATCATGAAATCCCCTCCACATTTGAAACAAACAGATTTTTTAGTTATCGAATCAACGTATGGTAACAGGCTTCACGCAGAGGGCGATCCTATGCAAGCTTTAGCCAAGGTTGTACATGAAACAGTGGCAAAAGGAGGAGTTCTCATACTACCGTGCTTTGCTGTAGCACGCACACAAACGATCTTGTATTGTCTGTATCAATTACAACAAAAGAAGGCTATTCCAGAGATTCCTATTTTTTTAGATAGTCCTCTGGCTAAAAGTGTTACCGATTTGTTGTGTGAGTTTAAAGATGAATATGAATTACCCGGGTCCTTGTGTCAGGATATAGCTGACATAGCTATCTATACGCCTACCAAGGAAGAATCAAAGCAGATTGATACCATTGAGCGGCCTGCAATCATTATCGCAGGAAGTGGTATGGCAGATGGTGGTCGGGTGATGTTCCATTTACAACATTTTCTTTCTGATGCTAAAAATACGGTAGTTTTTGTTGGCTTTCAAGCAGAAGGCACGGTGGGTCACGCTTTAGTTAGTGGTGCAAAAGTAGTAAAAGTTCATGGAGATTCGTATACCGTTCGTGCGGAAATAAAAACGATAGACACGTTCTCCGCTCATGCTGATTATAATGAAATTTTGGCATGGCTTGGGTACTTTGAAACTACCCCTAAAAAAGTATTTGTTACCCACGGAGAGATAGCATCTTCTCAGTCATTAAAAAAGAAAATAGAAGAACGGTTTGGTTGGTCGGTAGTTATGCCAAAGTATTTAGAATCCTTTGAGTTAGATTAGATAGCCTAACTCTTGCGCATCAGCAAACGGTCAATCTAGTATGAACTAGTTGGGGCAACTATTTTGGTTCTTAATTTTGAAAAGGAGAATCTCATGCAGTATAGAACGTATATTTTCATGTTGATGGTAGTTATGGGAATATCTGCTCATGCGGTGCCGAATGGCAAACCAGTAAAAACAGTGGCTCACAAGCGGCCAGAGCTTCATAAAGTTATCATTCAAGATGATTCTCCTATAACCAACATAAAATGGTCCCCTGATAATATCCATATTGCTACGTACTCGTCATATGTTTCTGCAGGTAAATATCTCATAAAGATATGGAATGCGGTAACCGGAGTATTGGTGGTCATTCTTGAGAGCCCAACAAAAATCAGTGATTTTACTTGGTCATACGATGGTAAAAAAATTGCTCTTACGCATGGTGTGCACGAGGTGTGGATTGTTGATGTGGCCCATCTCGCGCCGGGAACTGCCGTGCAGCTTAAAGGATAGAATAGTATTCATTACTTCTATCATAATTTTTGGCATGAGCGATTAGTCGGGATGTGTGGGATATAGATTGAGAGTATGTTATGGAAAGGCCCCGGTTTCTATCCGGGGCCTTTCCATAAAACTTTATGGGGCTAAATCTTCTTTATATATCTTGTCTACAGTGCCGTATACTTGTGTTGAACTGCAAGCATAACCACCTGTACTTGGTTCACAATCCAATTTGCATGTGGTTGGTTTGAGTTCTACTTCTGTTACCGCTTTGTTTGCTTTCGCACTTAGGAGATTTACAAGATATCCTTCACTACGTGTGAGATCGTCAGGTACGGGCAACATAACCAAAGGTTTTTTAAGCGTAGTTTTGGTTACTTGCCCCTTTAATTTATATTTAATCCAATAGCAGGTAACTGACGTACTGCTACTCGATAACGAGCTACTACTCGAAGACGCAGCTACCATCGGTAAACTTGTGCACAACAAACATAACAAAGATAACAGTATCTTATTCTTCATAAACACCTCATATGTAGTTGATGTGAATTAAATTAAAACTGTGCGTTAGTATACAGAAGATGAGCTGCTATGAATAGTAGTTTCTACAGCAACTATGTGGGATATGAGCGGCTTAACCATTCTATAATGAGATTGAGTTGCTGCACTTTTTTTCGATGTTCAAGCGCAGCTTCAAGGTTGTGTTGCCCTTTTTGGAAATGTGTGCGTAGTACCGTTGCGCTGCGCTATCTGTTCCCGCGCCAGTCACACTGCTGTGCAAAAGTAGATGTTGGTGGGTTTGATCTACGCGGTGGGTTGGAGGTTCTGTTTTAAACCTACCGACGTAATTCCTGAACAATCGCTTCGAGGCTGCGGGCAGTTTCAAGCCTTTGCCTGGCCAGTGCAAGCAATTCTTCTGTCACGCGCGCGCCTGCCCTGATCGCTTCTTGAACATCCTGTAGTGAACTTGTTTTGATTCCTGTTATGAGTTGAACTAAGGGGGTGGGATATGTGCGGTAGGGTGCGGGGTTTCCGGTTGCCGCTGTTAATAAAAAATTGGGATTTAGCTCAAGCGGTGGCCTGCTCTGTGGTTTTCGTAGCCGAAAATTTTTACGGGCTAATTCGGACGGTCGCTTAAACGTAGGACCGCCTGGTACCGTTGTTTCTGTAAGTTCACTTGTGCTTGTTGTTATGAGAACTATCTCAGTTATCACCACCGGTCCTGTGTGAGTAGGTGTAAATGGGGGTGCCCATGGGGCGCGTCCTGCTTGCGGTTGTGGGGCACCTCTGTATTTGGTGAACTTGCCAAGTGATATATGCGCTTTAAATTCTGGGAATCGATCAGTTTTTAAACCAAGAGTACTAAAGCAAGAACGTAGATTAGATGCTATGTTTGATAGTTCAGGTGATGTAAAGAGTAATGCTCCCCAGTTGCTACTAAGAATTTCAAAATGTGCCGCTTGCAAGCTCTTTGTTATATCGAATGTGGGGACGTTAGAGGCAATTGATTCTAGGCATGATTCATAGGTTTTAACGAGTGATTCTTCTACATCTTTGATGTTTTCAAGCGTTATATGAAAGTCTTGATGATGTACAAAAGCTGAACTGAATTGGTATCCATTGCTAGGAGCTGTATCTACAATTTTTTGTTGAAAATTTCTGATGTCTGTAGCAATGCGTGATGGTGGTAGGGGTATAGTAATTAAGAGATTTACGTTTTTAGCATGTACGATCACTATGTTTATGCTGCATAGCATAGCGATAAAGCAATTGATCAGTTTTATACGCATGAAGATTCCTTGAATTTATGTCAGATTTTTCTATTCATGGGGAGCATAAAAAATTGTGGTATGCGGTGGCAAGGGTATTAGGTATAGGTTGACACTATGCAGAAAAATTTTTAGGGTCTAACACTACTATAAATACCGTAACCATTTCTTTTGAGAGAGAAAGTAATGATAGAAAAGAAGCAGAAATATCGGTTTTTAAGCCTTCTAGTGGCAATCATATCAACGGATACACTCCTTGCTTCATCTCAGCGAGTTATCGCAACTATCGGAGTAGGCGATTCACCTGCCGGAATTGCTATCACACTCGATAATCGTTTTGCCTATGTTGCGGATAATAACAATGATGGCCTTCCCAATGGCAATGCAGTAAGCGTAATAAATTTAATGTCTAATACCCTTGCCACCACCATCAACGATGCAAGCTTTAACCAACCGTATACCGTCACCCTTAATAAAGCAGGCACGTTAGCCTATGTCACCAACAGCAATGGCTTAACAATTTCAATCATAGATACAGCAACCAACCAAGTTACTGGCATTATTACGGGCTTTGATGGCCCATCAGGCATGGCCATAACGCCGGATGGAAAGTTTGCCTATGTTAACAATTATGGCAGTTCAGGTGGTGTTGGCAGTGGCAATGGCACAACGGTGAGTGTTGTTGATTTAACCACCAATACTATTGTTGGGGGGCCTATTACGGTGGGCCTTGCTCCTGCCTCACTAGCGATAACACCTAATGGAGCATTTGTGTATGTGCTCAATTATGTTGATGGTAATACGGGTACAGGCACCATCAGCATTATACGTACGAGTGATAATAGCGTTGTTGGAACGATTCTCGGTTTTTCTGGCCCCTTTGCACTAGCGATCACGCCCAACGGTGCGTTTGCATATATCACGAACTTTGGCAGTAATAATTTTGAGCCAGTGGGCACAACAGTAAGTGTTGTCAATTTACAAACTAATACGGTAACTGCAACGATCAAGCTGGGAATACAGCCGTCTGGTATTGCTATAACGCCAAATGGTTGTTTTGCTTATGTTTCTAACTACAACACACTCTATCTTGGTCCTAACTTTACCGATTTAACGCCCGGGCAAGGTATTGTTAATATTATTGATCTTGCTACCAATACCGTGATTTGCCCCGTCATAGTCGTTGGCGCATCTCCTGATGCTGTTGCGATATCATCAGATGGGAGATTTGCCTATGTTTCTAATTACAGTTCAAATACCGTGAGCGTCATCGATATTCAAGATAGAATGTGGCTCAATGTGTGTAATTAAAGTGGAGTAGTAGATGAAAAAAGTAGTAGTGTTGTTATCCATGTCGCTCTTTGCTGGTGCACGAGATGAACCAAGATCTTTTACCACAGCATTATCTGCTGGCTATGTTTTTAAACATGACTGTGTCTTTAAGCAAATATACGGGCGTGGCATGGTAAATATACTAACGGCAGATGTGTGCTATTACCCGTGGGATGAGTGGGGAATTGGCGCGAAGGCCAGTTATTGGCGAGCAAAGGGGCACACACTATTTTTACAGCGCAATTCCCTGTTACAAGAAGTGCCTGTTACTGTGTACCTGCGGGTGATTAAAGATTTCAGCTGCCATGTGCAGGCCTATCTTTCATTGGGCGGTGGCGTTCTCTGGATTAAAGAAAAAAGTTATCTTGGATGCGTGCGATTAACAAAAGCCATTGGTGAAGTTGAGATTGGATTGAATTTTCCGATCTGGTGTTACTTCAATGCAACAGGTGCATTCCGCTACCTATTCCCTCGTCAATCGCAGTTTTGTCAAAAAAAAGATGTCGGTGGGTGTGATCTAAGGGCGGGGATAGAGTTATCGTTTTAAAGCTGGATCGCGTAAGGAAATCAGATGGATCACAAGCCCGTTAACAATCAACCTACAACCTATTCCATAGCCAACTTCATACCACTTATCATTATTTTTGCGACTATTATTGCCTTCGTTACCATAAAACAGTACCTCGTGCCCGGCGATTGGCCTGCAATCATGTATGACGGTATGGCAGCATTTTTTATTATTTTTGGCTCTTTAAAAATTATTAAGTTGAGGGCATTTGCTCAAGCCTATGCAAAGTATGATCTTATTGCCAAACGCAGCAGGTTGTACGCCTTAATCTATCCCTTTATCGAACTATCATTGGGGATACTATACCTGGGCCGTTGGTACCTCATGTTTGCCAATTGGGTAACGTTAATTATTATGCTTATAAGTGCAATTGGCGTAGCTCAAGAATTAATAAAAGGAAGGCAGATTGTGTGTGCGTGCTTGGGGACAGTTTTTAAAATCCCCATGACCTATGTCACTCTTGTTGAGGATCTGATCATGGCGGTGATGGCATGTATCATGCTTGTAAGTGGGTAAGGAAAAGCCCTAAAATAAAGGCAATTTTGCAGACACACCTCTTTTTTGCTACCATGAAATACGTGATTTTTAAAACCATATCTTAGGGACACTTTATGATACAAAAACGAATAATAATGAGTCTTGGGCTTGTAATGTTAGGATCATCTTTGGCATTACATGCCTGTTGGTGGCCGAGATGGGAGCCAATTACAGAAGGGCGGGACTCTCAGGGTAATTTCTGGAGAGTAGATTTGAACCCAACAGTTAAGGTTAAGCCAACAGAGAATGAGCGGCGAGCGCTTGATGCTATGCATCAGTTAAGGGATGAAATTCATCAAGAAGTTCTTAATGAGTGTAAAAAGAAATATTCAGAATTAAGAGTTGTTGATCATCCAAAGATGCCGGGTTATGACTATCAAGTTTTGGATAGCAAGATAGCTTCTCATGTAAGTAAACTATGCGCTATCAAGCCAAATCAATTTCCTAGACATTATATCTACTTTACCTTGCCTTACCATTATCATGAATCTATGCTCCAAGCATATGAGGCATTACCAGCTCGTGAAAAAAACAATCCAAAAACAGCGCAACTTGTTATGGATCGGTGTGCGCAATGGTTTGTGGCTACACATGCCGATGTCTTAAAAAACAATTTAAGGACTTACATTGATTATAAGAACAAGTGTGCGATTGCTAGTAAAAAGGCAGCAGAAGCAGCCAGAAAAAAGAGTGCAATATCGGCTGGTTTTGACACGTATCTGTTAATTTTAGAGGGACTTCCTATGAATCGATCGCTTTTTATACTTTTGAGCATACTGTGCATAGTGCCAGTTCAAGCAGGCTTTTTTGAATCATCAAAAGCAGCTTTTACACCACAACATTGTGCGGGATTAATCATGGTGGGTGGTGGCCTCTATAGAGGGGGTTTCACAGGATTCGTGCTGCTTGGCACCGGTTTAGTCTTAGTAACCGATAACACGGGCGTAGTATCCAAAAAGATGCGAGAATTTAAAAATAGAGTTATTGTTCCTTTGCAGTTATCGATTCTACAGAAGATAGATGAGGATGAAAAAAACGACCCATCTCAAAAGAATGATGTGATTGTTCAGACGGTAAAAAAGATAGTAAGCATATAAACATATAAAATCTTGATAGGTTCGTATGAATCAAACAATAAAAAAATGCGTTTTAATGGCATCGTTAAGCAGCATGTTAGTTGCCGCAGTTTCTATGCCGGCCCCCTTGCCGGCGAATAACTTGTTGACCGCTATGATGAACGGTGAGCAGCTTGTTGGTGGGGAAATAGCTCTTGCCGGTACCATTATAGGGGCGGGTGTTACGGGCTTTATTGCGATATGCGCGTTGTATAAAGCTTTGCGATTTATGACCTACAATAAAAAGACAGAGACTGAAAAGTACAATGAAGCTCGCGATGCATTTTTTAGCTTGCTACGTGCGGGTGTTATACCGGCAGCTTATACAACGGCAATGTATTTTGTCTGGAAAAATATGTATCTCCAAGCGCCGTTAAAAGACAAGCTCATCATGCTCAAGCACGGTACGATGTATAAATAACCATTATCAATCCTGAAATAAACAAGTGGCCTCGAAGTTATGCTTCGAGGCCACTTGTCAAAATAGTGGCAGATTAATGTCAATTTAAGCACCAAAAAATTTATCTACCTTTGTTTTTACTTCTCTCATTTCAGCTTCTAATTTTCCAAGACGCTCTTCAACACTTTTTGGCCCACCTGGAGCTGAGGGCATCGAAGATGAGGAAGAAGATGAAGAGGACGAGCTTTCAGTTTTTGCGCTAGCAAGCCTAACTTTAAAGTCTGGTCCTATCTCAAAGATGTCATCAGGGGTTAAGTCAGTAATTTTATAAGAAGGTTTAGGGAGTGCTAACTCACTAGTTTTACCAGCGGATTCTTTTTCTATCAAAATATTAGTAATTTTGGTTGCTTGCCTACTGCTTCCTACAAGCCGTAGTACTGATGGATCAACAAAGAGGGTTCCACCTTTGGCTAATTTATAAGAGTCAAATGCTCCTTCTGGGAGGACTATTTTGGAACCATCCGAAAATGCAACCCCCAGCATTGATTCACTATTATTGCGCACTCCGAACGCCTGCATCACAGATGGCATTGCCAGCGCCAAAGCTAATAACATTAACAATTGTTTTTGAATGGTCATGGACTTCCTTTTTTTTAGATCATTAAATGTAAGACACCTTATCCCAATGTTTGCATAATGGCTCGTATAAAAACAATAGTCTGTTAGCCCCCCCCCTTTCCCTGTAAAACTAACTTTCTGAATATCCCATTATAATCATTCTATTGCTAGGCGCTGCTTTTGGATGCCAGCATTATAGCGCTCTATTGATCCAGAGCCATGGCCAATGGGGCGTTTGTAAGGCGTTATTCGATAGGGTAAACTATCTATAACTAGATAAAAAAACTATCACCTAACAGGAGGGTATCCCTATGGAATATAGCTGGTTAATCATCGCAATTTTCTTCTTATTGTTAGAGCTTGGCCATCCTGGATTATTCTTCTTCCTATCATTTTCTTTTGGCGCAGGAGCTGCGGCACTCGCAAGTCTTTATTGGCAATCATATACTCTGCAAGGATCTATATTTTTAGGGGTAACTATTCTTGCTGGTTTAATCTTGCGGTTATGGTTTAAAAAACAAGATAGCGCTGCACCTAAAACAAATGTGTATGCCTTGCAGGGCAAACAGGCACAGGTGGTGCGAGAAATAGGTAAAAATAAAGTTGGTGCAGTGAAAGTTCAAGGCGATATATGGTTAGCAAAAACATCTGATGATGAAACATTGCATGAAAATGATTTGGTTGAAATCGTACGTGTGCAGGGGGCACATGTTATTGTGACTAAAGTTAAAAAATAAAAAAGAAAGGGTGTCCTATGTTATTCGATCTTATTCCAATGGGTTTAGTACTCATTGCAGTTACGGTAATTGTACTTGCCATCATAGTTGCAAAAGCATGTTATTTAGTGCGTCAAGCGGAGGCGATTGTTATCGAGCGTTTTGGTAAATATAATCGTGTGCTCGGGCCCGGATTACATTTTGTGATACCATTTTTTGAACGAACCCGCGCGGTCAGTTGGAGCTATGTGACTGATATGAATGGTAAGTTTCCTCATCGTTTTACCAAAGTAATGACGCGTATCGATATGCGTGAATCGGTCCATGATTTCCCTCGTCAAAATGTTATTTCAAAAGATAACGTTACCATGGAAATTACGGCGCTGATCTATTACCAAATCACCGACCCAAAGGCAGCGGCATATGAGGTGTTTAACTTATCTGAGGCAATTGAAAAACTTGCACAGACAACCTTGCGTAACATTATTGGTTCGATGGATTTAGATGAGACGTTAGTTTCTCGTGATCGCATTAATACCAAGTTACGTATGATACTGGATGATGCGGCTGACAAATGGGGTGTTAAGGTAAATCGTGTTGAATTGCAAGAAGTTATACCGCCTGCAGACATCAGGCATGCGATGGAAAAACAGATGCGTGCGGAACGTGACCGTCGTGCGGTTATTCTGGAAGCAGAAGGTACCAAACGATCGGCGATATTGGAGGCTGAAGGTGTCCAAGAATCGCAGGTATTGCGTGCTCGTGGTGAAGCTGAGGCTCGTATCTTGAATGCAGAAGGTGAAGCGCAAGCACGGGTAAAAGTAGCTGAAGCGGAAGCAAAAGCGATCGTTTTGATACGTGATGCGGTGCCAGGGGCCGATCCGTTGGCCTATTTGATTGCTTTGAGATATATACAAACATTGCCGGAGATGACCAAAGGCAAAGATGACAAGATGATCTTGGTGCCCTATGAAGCAAGTGCATTAGTTGGCTCGCTCAGTTCAATCAAAACCATTTTTGAAAACATTAAAAAATAGGGCTTATGTTGTATCAGTTTTGATCATTTTACATTTAAGAATCCAACAGGCTGTTGGATTCTTAAATTGGCTCTCAGTCTCTATAATGAGCAGATATGCGCTATTTTTTAATCGTTAAAATTAAGTCAAAATTCTTGAGCGCCCAATGGCTTAAGCTGTTGGGCGTTTTCTATAGGTGATCAAAAGAATAAAGGTTGCGATTGGTTCAAGAAATTTTTATCAAAGACTCCCTTAGGGAGGTTGAACCTGGTCAAACCTGTAAAAAAGCCCTCAACAAAAGCTTAATCTCCACATAAACTTGTTTCGCGTTGTTTCAATATGATACTATTATAATGTTATAAAGTTTGTTTTTTTGCCAATTAAATCGATTTGGGGTAAAGCGATGAAGTTATTAAAAAAATTATTATTTTTTAGCTTGCTAGCAGGCTATGCAGTGTATATGCAATCTGCTGGATCTTCGGAAAGTAAAGAAATGGCAGCAGCGGAGGCAGTTGGATTACCAGTAGGGATTACGGAACTTGCCGTTGTACAAGAAACTGGAGAAAATCTAGAAAATTTCCTAAATTCGCTTGTCATGTTTGTTCAAACAGCTATTGTCCCAGGATTGCCTGGAGAAGCTTTCACGGCTGTAGATATTGCGCGAGAGTATGATGCAACAACTCAAAGTGATGATGCCAAAAGCTTTTTTGCATTATTGTTTAAGTTACTCAAACAAACAGGGACCAGTGATGAGCGCATTAAAGAACTCTACGAAGTTGCACGGGCATACGCGCTTGCACGCACGCGACTCTTTGATGAGATGGGCACAGTTGGTGGTGATGAAGCTGCTATACAAAAGATTCACGGAGATATTGCTAAACTAGATGAAGCATGGTCAAAACAGATAGCAGATCTCAAGCGCTTGTATCTTGCGCTTTTCCATCAAGCTCAAGCAACAGGAATTATTTCTACAGAGGCTCTTGTGCAACCACTGTCATCGGCTGTTGTTTCTGAAGAATAATGGGTACTGGTTACCTATCTAACGGCTGTACAGGTTCTTCAAAGTAGACACGTGCTGCTGGTGGAAGCTTCTTATAATCGCGATCGGTTATAACAGCGCTCGAGCAATAAGTATGCCAGAAGACTATTTTCTTTCCCCAGAGCTTTCCTTTGCGTGCATCGTCCATTAATTTACCAAAGGCTTTGGCGGTATAGGTGCCATCCAAGGTAATCTGTTCCTTGGCATACAAGAATTTCTTAGCCGCCATGCCATCTCTGGTAAACATTCCGTATTCTACACCTGAGCAGCTATGAATAAAGGGGAAATCCCTACTATTAATATTCACGTGTGGGAATGTTGCATCAGCTTCGTGAAGGAGATCATTGGCCTCTCGTGCCAATTGGCAGATGCTTTCTACATATGTTTTTAGGTCAGTTGCCTTGATACATACGGGAATTATACGAGTTTTAAGCCCAGCTACTTTTACACCTAGCAGCAGGCCTGCAGTGGTGCCTTTGGTGCCACATGCTACGTAGATATAATCAGGTTCGGGAAGCAAGCCTTGTTCTATCTGTTCTTTTAATTCAAAAATTGCGTTTACATAACCAATGATACCGAGTGGTGCTGAACCACCAGCAGGAATAAAGTAGGGGACGGTACCATATTTTTTCTTATGATCGGCGATGATACGCTTAATGCCTTCTTCTCGTGCCTTATCGGAACTATAAAAATGCATTAATCCACCGTATTGGTGCATCAAAAGAAGAAGGTCCCATACCTCATGGGAATTAGGATGAGGGGTGAGTTCAAGGTAACAGTGTTGGAATCCTTCCATGGCTGCTGTATGCGCAGTAGCAACAGCATGAGTTGATCCTGCACTGCCAATGGTCATGATAGCATCTGCATTCATGCGTTGTGCATCAGCCAAGAAAAATTCCAAGGTGCGGTTTTTATTGCCACCATATTCGCCATTGCTCAGATCATCCCGTTTAATATACAGATCAATTCCTAAGGCTTTTGAAGCATGTTCTAGCTTATAAGCAGGCGTTGGCAAATCGCAGAGCTCGATACTTGGTAGTGCCGTTTCAATGAGCGGGTATCTTGTATAAAGAGGGTAGTTATCAGATCGTTTTTCAAGAGCAGCTAGGTGAAGATTTAAAAATATGAGTCCAATAAAAAAGAAGATTCTTTTATGTAAGAAATAGTGTTGAATAATCATGATATCTCCTTTTTACTTCACTAACGTAATATTATATTCTTTATGAATGTTAATCGTATCCTTGTCATAAGCGCAATAATTTAGGGGAACATATGGGCACATCAGGCGCCAGAGTTGTAATGAAAGCATCGGTTTTGGCAACTCTATTTTGTACCGTAACCTACGCCCTACACCCTCTGATGAACCAGGCCATTTACTATGCTTGGCGTCATCCCGGTATTGTGGGTGCTAGAATCGTTCAGGCTGGATTGTGTGGTTATGGGATGTATAAGAGGTATGAGATGGGGCCTTTGATACAATGGCATAAAGAACAGTGCGGTGCTGGCAGCAATAACTATATAAATGTATTGCAATCCAACGTTAATAAGTATCAAAGTCAAGTAGTGTCACCGTTACTTGCCAATAGAAATGCCTTGGAAGCAGTGGTAGTGATTGAGCTGCTACTACGTGGCCATAGAGAGTATATGAGATGGTCTAAAAAAAGAGAAAATGAAGTCGATTTTTGCGTTTAACTAAGATTTAAAAGTGGGCATATCTTAACGCATTCCTTGATACAATGTATACGTAACCGTTATTGATCAAATAACAATAAAAAACAAAAGCTTCTAAAACAATTGTGGTACTAGATAGACTAGGTTGCCAAGAGAAAGGCAACCTAGATTTTTTTGGTAGAGTTTTTTAAGGAGAATGCGAGTGATGAAGAAGCTATTATATGGCACGATAACGTGCTTAATTATATTGTTATTGCTCGTTGCTGTACGCTCAAGAATATCTACGAATGTTATAGCAACCATTGCCGTAGGAGAACATCCAGCGGGCCTTGCGATAACTCCTGATGATAAGTTTGTGTATGTTGCAAATTCTGGCAGCGATACCGTGAGTGTTATCAGTACAGAAAAGAATGCAGTTGTTGCAACTATAACGGGTTTTACCGAGCCGTATACAGTAACTATGAATCGCCCTGGCACTTTGGCCTATATAAGTAATAGTGGCATAGGACCAGCTCGCAATAGTATCACCGTTATCAATACAAAAACAAACACCGTCGAAGGTAGCATATCTGGTTTTTATGGTCCCGATGGGATGGTTATAATGCCAGATGGTAACACTGCGTACGTTGCTAACTATGGCTTTCCCGATACACCCAGCATTGCAACAGGAGGTACGACAGTGAGTGTTGTGGATCTTAATAAAAATAAGATTATTCAAGAGATATCTGTGGGTAGTTGCGTTGCAACGGTTGCTCTACGGCCTGATGGTAAATATGTGTATGCTGCCAATTATAATGATGGTAGGCATGGCCACAGTACGTTGAGTGTTATAGATACGGCAACCAACACCGTAGTCAAAACGATACCAGGATTTTTTGGAGCATATCGCATTGCTATTGCACCTGATTGCCAATCTGCCTATGTCACCAATTTTGGCAATATCGATTTTGTTGATAGAGGATCTACGATAAGTGTTGTAGATCTCAACACCCATACAATCACTCAAACAATTACGCTTGGTAATCAGCCTTCGAGTGTCGCACTAACGCCAGATGGTAAGCTGTTGTGCGCTACAATTTACAACCACCCAAACGATGGCGCTGGTCAAGGTAGTATGAAAATTATTAAGTGTGGTGAATATAGCGTTGTAGGCACGCCTATTAACCTGGGGCCAGGACCAAGTGGAATAGTGATAAATAATGCTGGTACCTATGCCTATGTGACCAATTATGTTGCCGGTACGGTTAATGTCATACAGCTACCAAAGTTCTAAGATATATCTTTTTAAGTGCCATAGATCTTCTTTCGTCCGTTTTCCAAGAATATTTTAGTTCGAGCGCGCTGCTCATCGATCGGATTGTTAGGTTTAGTTATTGGGGACTTGCTTTCTGTTTCTACTTTGCGCTCTCGTGGATGTCGACATTCTGCAGTGGACGATTCTTTTGGTGATAATGTGGCCCCCCTTTGGGGCGATGGGGTAAAAGAACGTTGTAAGATTATTTTTCGCAACTCATCTTGAGGTATGGGTCCTGGTTTTATAGCGTATAAAATGACTTCCTGACCACCAATCCTAAACGTTTGTGGTGTGTTAAAGCATGGAGGTCTTGGAAAGGCAAAACCGCGTGGCTCTTGGCAAGAGCCATTGATAATGGTTGGCGCTAAAAGAACGATTGCTGCTATAAGAGATCTATGATACATAGTGTCCTTCTTGTGTGATAAAACATGACCAGTCAAGCTTCTTTTAGTATAATGAAAAAGGTTTTTTTAAAAAATAAATTAACTTTTATGTAGGGGATATCTCACTGTTGCCGAGTTTACGATCATTCTTGTTAGCTCTATTTTATACTACGCATATCATGACTCAACAGATTTCATTATGATTGTTTTCTGGAACGTATGCGTGTAGCGGTGGCCTCAGGAGCCATGAGTTTTTCATGAAAAAGATTGCGTTGTATCTTACTACGATTGCTAACAAATAGTGTAGCCTCTTATCTGGTTGACCATCTCTCCAAATGCCCGCTTTCGTTTCAGCTGCATAAGAAGGTTTGCGTGAGCACGTTCCGCATCATCGACATTGTAAGGCTTATCGGTTTTAACTTCGCTTAGGCGTGTCTCTACAGGAGGATGGGGTTTATGGAGAATGGTTGAAGATTCTGGTGGCAATGGTTTTGTCATTCGGGGAGATGGAGTAGAAGAACGTCTTAATGCTAATGACCAATTTTTAGGTCTACGTCCCGGCTTAATGGCTTTCAAGATGACTTTTTGACCACCAATACTAATCATTTGAGGGGTGTTAAAGCATGAAATTTTTTGAGGGGGCAAAGCATGTTGTGGCTGATTCGATCCATGAAGAATAGTGGATGCTAAAAGAGCGATTAGACTACTGATGTATATGTACATATTATTACTCCTACACAAGAGTTGAATTATAAAGCCTTTTTTAGTGTATATGAATGAGGTAGGTTTAGTAAAATGTTAAAAAACGATTACACTAGAACGCACATAATGTATCTTTGCCAGAGAGAATTCTAATGTTTAAATATGTTTTTATAATGTTCCTATGTGCTGTACCTTTTTCATTATTATGTGATGACAGCTATGGACGACAACGACTATCATATTCTGTGAATGGATCACATTATCAATTGGTACAACATCCTGTACCTCCCACTGCAGCTCCTCAGATGGTAGGACTGGATTCATTGCAGGAAGAAGGTATGCAGCCCCTTTGCTGTGGAGCGACACTACGACTCATGGCTTGTTACATGCTGTGCCAAGTTGCGAAGGTAGTATATCCTTTGTTGGCGGTGACTCGTGAACGGCCTCATCACAATTAGATGGTGAATTTAAAAACTAAAGAGAGTTTATGAATAAAGTAATTCAGCGTCTCATTGACGGTAACAAGCAGTTTATAAAAAAATATTTTGAATCGAAAAGTGATCTTTTCAGCGATCTCGTACAGCATGGCCAGCGGCCAAAAATAATGATTGTTGCATGTTCCGATTCTCGTGTTGATCCTGCTCTTGTTCTTAATTGCCAACCAGGTGAACTCTTTGTTATCCGTAACATTGCCAATCTTATACCGCCTTGCGAAGATAATGACACCAGTTATCATGGCACAAGTGCTGCACTCGAATTCGGCACTTGCTTTTTAGAAGTTGAACATATTATCATTCTTGGCCATACGCAGTGCGGTGGCATTCAAGCATTATTACAAAGTGCTAACACAGTTGTGGAGAAAAAACCGCATAGTTTTATTGGTAAGTGGATGGAGCTGGCGCGACCAGCCTATGATAAGGTTATGATGGAGCACCGTGAGACATCACTTGAGCAACAGATCACATTCTGTGAGCAGTATGCTCTTATTAATTCTCTTAACAACTTGCATACTTTTTCGTGGGTACAGGAACGAGTAAATCACGGCACGCTATCACTTCATGCCTGGTATTTTGATTTGGCCACAGGCGCATTGCATCGGTATGATCAAGGTGATGATAGCTGGTTGGTACCGTAGTTTTAAATAATTTCCACAACTGTATCTTGATATTTCATGGCAAACGTTTTTGTCTTCTTGCTCTGCAGATCCATCTTCATGAGATCAATTTTTGCCAGTTGGAAGTTAGCATGTGGACGGAAATAAAAAATTTTATTTTTCATGTCAATAACGCTTGTCCAGAGCGTATAATCACTCGTTCCGTTTTTATTCACCACCACATTTCTTGGGATATCAAAGTTGTTCAAGATATGAAACGCCTGATAAACACCAGCCAGTTCGTTGGCCTCTTTTGCCGTGGCTTGTGTAAAAAAAGCAGCCCGTACAAAGCGTGATGGCGGTGTAAAATCACCAGGAAGGCCGAGCATGCCAGAACCCTCACCAAGCGGAGCAAAAGAGACACCGCTCATTTTTTTGTTAGAGGCATTAAGCGGAGCAAGGTTGATATAGTTACGTAGATTTGTCATGTGCCAATCGAATGTTGGTGCATTCGTGATGATGCCTAAAGGATTGTCATGCAGATGCAATGTGCCGTGTGTGTATTCTATAACCAGGCTGGCACCACTACTATCATGGATGATCAAATGCGCGGGAACCACTTCGTGTAATGGCTGGAACAGAGTATTAGAAACATGTACAGTCCCAATAATTTTTTTTACCTGTTCCACACTTGTACATGTCGTTAAAATCCAGGTCAACAGTTCCCAAATTGGCAGAGACTTTGCATATTCTTTTTTAGTTACTTCTTGGTACTGTGCAAAATCGGGGAAATAGAAAAGCCCTCCCGCTAAACCTTTTTCGTTAACACCATCGACAAGGCCCACAATGCCAAAAGCATTTGCTCCTACAACTGCATACTTCGATTTCCATGGCAACCCTTCTTGTTTGCCGCTTGGAGCGGTGGCAACAAAGCCATAGTTGCGTGGGATAAAGAGCAATGTTGAAGCCAAGTCTTGGCCAAATTCCAAGGTGCGGCCGTAAATGTGTGCGTTATTTTGCGTGGTGAGAAAAATGCCGGTGCAGGGCATGAGGGTGTTGGTGGTTAAGACGAGCACGAGGAGGGAGCATAGGTGATGGTTTCTATGGTTAATCATAAAGAATCCTTACTGTTATAATTTACGCATAGCTAACCACATCCTCGTTTTCAAATTCAATGACTTTGTTTATGATAAGAACTCATGCAATGATGTCGTTCAAAAATAAAAATCAGGATTCCTTACTATGAAAAACGTTATGAAAATAGTAGCAGTTATTATTCTGAGTTTGGGCATGCTATGCCAGCTATTCTAATCTGACGGTAGCAATCGAAAATCGGGCATTCTATAACAATCTAACCGCACTAGGCACGTGGACAGCGATTATAGCGACCATCATAACCATATACAAGTTGGGAAAAATATCGGGTCGTGACAAGGAATATCCTGAGCGAGCTCAAGATATTCGGCATGTTATAATTGCAGGCTTGACAGCTGTAGCTGGCATATGTGTTGCAATGGCAAGTGATAGGAAATATATGGCGGCTTCTAAAGTTGTTGGCACTGCTTACGATACCTTTGAATCGTATATATGCGGTAAATATAAGTTAACAAAAGCGACGATATAGTAATAAATACACACGTTTACTTTCAGGGGGATATCTTGATGAAATCGTATAAAATATTCTTATTGGGAGTGGTGAGTGCTCTAAGTATGCAGCTTGATGGCATGAAGTCTACGGAACCTTTTGGGCCAGCTCATCCATGTTTTGCTGCGCTTTCTACGTTGCAAAGATACGCGAAATTCCCTGCGGTATTGATGAGAATCGTAGAGCAATATTTATCAATACATCTAGAAACAGATGATCGCCCACTTCCTTCATATTTTAATTATGGTTATGGCTTTCCCTCTCCTGATGGACGGTATATAGCGCAGTGTGTTTTTCTGCCCTCTGGCGTATCAATATATGACCGTTTCGCTGATACACTTATACCTACACCTATCAAGGGGTTTATTGAGCCGAAGGAACTGATAGCGAAATGTTCTTGGTCGGCTGATAGTACGCGTCTTGCCTTTCTTGATCGCGATAAAGAGGAATTTGTAAAAGGTTCCTGTGTTGTAAAGATATATACGGTTGCAACAAATAGTGTAACTGAGCTGCCTATTTTGAGCTCTGACCCTCTTTCTGTTGTATGGTCGCCTGACAATAGCTGCATAGGAGTGATTGAAAATAATCCACGGGCGAGGTCCATTCTTGGAGGAAAAGTTCGTTTTCCCAACATGGTCCGTTGTAGGATATTTGATGTAATTAACAATCAAGACAGAGGTTTTATGCCATTACAGCCTGATTATTACCTGTTAACTACCAAAGGAGTCGTCGGTAAAGTTGCATTGCCAGAAGCAGGGGTGACAGGAAAGATATGGATTCAAGATTGGTACACGTACACATCAAATACCCAAGAAATTACGTGCCCGCAGTTAGGCCAACAGAGTGATTTGCCTGATTACCTCTATGGACTATCTTCTGATAATCAGTTTTTACTTACTAAAGGTTCATCTAGCAATGAAGGGGGTAGGCATCCAAAGCGTGAGGGACGTATAAAGATATGGCATAGACCAACGAACAAAATGGTTTGTGAAGTGACTGGTTCAGAGCGTGCTTTTCCCTATGGATGCACGCATGAGTTGTGGTATGCAGCTGAACAAAGATGTGGTGACAATTACCGCTGTAATCTGAATTGTGTAAATCTGAGACCGAGAGAGCAATATTGTGATCTTGTACAATCGGCAGCCTTTCAACGATATCCGGAGTTATGTGAGCCATCAACCACCTCAAGCAGCAGCTCTTCGAGTTCGTCCTCGAGTTTATCAGCGCCTCTAGTCGCAACATCTTCTTGTAGTTCATCAAGTTCTTGTTCATCATCGTGCTCGTGCCAGGTAGCACGGAGTAGTTCGAATTCAAGCAGCAGCTCATCGAGTTCTTCTTCAGCACTTTCTAAACCATGAACAATTATGATCAGTCTATCTATAATTTTTATGCTGGATTTAGGTGGCGTTCTTCTGCACGAAGCTGAACGTAACTTAGGGCAAGTACTACCACCTCACATTGTGCAAGGAACATCCGATACTCGTATCTTCATGCGGATGTTTGAATTCTTGTATTACGTAACGGGCACTGATTGCAAGCGCGCTTGGTTTATGGGCACATTGTCGAGTACGCAGGTGGTCGCTTTAGTGCACCAGCATATTGATCGTGAAGAACATAGAAGCTTTTTTAAATATGAACAAGAAAGAGTGCTCATTAAGCACGGCACTGAATATGTTATCTTGCCAGAACATATTGTTGAACTAACGCATATTGACCAACAAGGATTAGAGTTTGTTAAGCGTTGTAAAGCGCATGGCATTCGTGTAATGATTCTTTCCAATTGGGATCCAGCATCATTTGATCTCTTGAAGGCAAAACGGTCGGAACTCTTTTCGCTTCTTGATGAAAAAGACCTTTTTATTCCAACGCGAACAGGATTTATGAAGCCAGATCTGCAAGTTTTTGCCTATGTGACTGAGCATGCTCAGGTGGATCCACAAGAATGTTTTTTTATAGATGACAGTGCGGCCAATGCTCATGCTGGCAGTCAGGTAGGATTACAGGCGGTGCATCATCAAGATTGGCAAACAACGATTCAGGAGCTGAAAAAGCGGGGGTTGGAAGTATCGTAAAATTTTTACTCATCACTCTCGTTTTTTCTCCGCTTTGAAGACACCAAATAATATTCATAATCTGGACTGGCTCCTGGAGGAGTAGGTGCATGGCGTTTTTGGAGATCTGCAGCCATATGATAGCGTTTGATTATATAAGGTAATAAGGGGATAAATAACGAGCCAGTGACACTTATACACCCTATCATGCCAATCAAAAAATGGGCCCTTGCTTGTCTCAACGTGAGAAAAATATCTATTCCAACAGAAGCAGAAAGAATAGCGAGCCCTTTAGCATGCCTACAAACAAAAGAATTGAGTATTTTTGTTTGATGATTTTGAAGCTCTTCTAGAGACCCTTTAGGAGCTCTTGTGTATTCTTTCTCAATCGTAAAGGGAGTATTTTTTTGTACCTTTTCTTCAAGAATAGTAATAACTGATGCTTCTGGAATGTGCTGCTTGGCGCCCTCTTTAAAACTCCCGTTTGCAAACTTTGAGCATAGTGAAGTTGTCCATATAACATGGTGGCCGCTTACGATCAAGATGATGCAGATAAGAAAATTTTTGTGCAGAACAATCATGTCTCATTGTTCTGCAGGATCTTGATGGATCACCCTAATTCTTTCTTTGCCCGTAGACACTAAATAGTATTCGCAATTAGAGCTGCCACCAACAGGAGTGGGGACATGGCGTCTGCGCAGAAGTGCGGATGGACCAAAATGATGTGTTATGAAAGGCAATACAACCCCTCCAAGTAGAGAAAGGCCACAAGCACATGTGAAGGGTAAAGGTTTATTATATTTGTTCTTGGCGATATGCGCTCCAGCAGCGCTTGCCAAAGCAACAACAAGAGAAAGTGCGTTTATTGTTCTATAGTTTTTGCTGATGTATGCCCGCAAGCGCTCGTCACGTTGTTTTCTGAAGGATTCTAAGGACTCTTTAGGAATTTTTACATATTCTTTTTTAATTGTAGTTTCAATCATAGCGAGATCATTTTTTTGTTTTTTCACTTCAGTAATAGTAACAAACGATGCTTCAGGAATAGACTGGATGGCGTTTTTAAAATTCGAGTTTGCCATAATTGACCATAACGAGGGTATTGAAGCCAGAGAATTGCTACTTATACCTAAGATGAGATAAACAAGAAATTTTTTAACCATGATTGCGGTCCCTGCCATGTTATTATGATTAATGAGACGTGTTTGTAATTGGTCCTTAATAAGATAGAGAATAATGCGCATTTTTACCATTTTTCTTGCAATCTTTCTAGCCATTTATGTTATCCTTCTCCCAGAATTATCTAGTGCAGTAACAGTCATTAAGGAGAAAGCAATGGCAATAAAATTCCATAAAGTTGGTTATGAAAACGCAGTGCGCTTAATAAAAGCAGGGGAAGTGGAAACCTTTGATGCAGATTGGTCAGAAGAGCAACCAACCACAAGTGAAGTTGTCAACTTTATCAATACACATTATATGAAAGAATATGGCCTGTGGTTTTTGGGTACCAATGACGCCTTCCCACCTGATGCCAAAGAACATTATGTGTATCCATATGGAGATTTAAAAACGGTACAACGTGCTGCACTGAGCGATACCATCAAGAAGGCGCAACAGAAAAAAGATAATGAGATTGCGCAGATGGCTCAGCAGTTATTGGATATGTTTTATAAGAAGCAGTAGGTCTTTTTCCCGTTCGCACGTTTCGACAAGCTCAACGCGAACGGCGTTCAAACATATTTTTCCCGTTCGTCCTGAGCCTGTCGAAGGATACGAACGCGATTAAGAACTATTGTGGCTAATGGACTTGTCAAAAATCTCTCGCCAGACCTCATAAAAAAATGCAAAAAGACGCGCCAACCATTGTTCGTGCAACCAATGCTTGCAACGCTTACCAAAGACTACTTTTCCAGTCCTGACTGGATCTATGAACATAAATTTGATGGTGAGCGTTGTAGTGCTGTTAAGAAAAACGGCAAGGTTACTCTTTGGTCGCGTAATCGGAAGAAAATAAATAGCATCTATCCAGAATTAGAACAAGCGCTTCTCAAGCAAAAAGCAGACAACTTTATTATCGATGGTGAAATAATTGCACGGGGCAAAAAAGGTATCTCAAACTTTGAGCTGTTACAATCGCGTATCAACTTAAAAGCATTAGAAGCAATTGAGGCCAAAGTACGCACAACGCCGGTGGTCTATTGTATTTTTGATCTCCTATATGTCGATGGCCATGATGTACAACAACTGCCGTTACTTACGCGTAAAAAGTTGCTGAAAAAACTCTTACGGTTTAATAAGTTGCTCGAATACACCGAGCATATGACGGGCAATGGTATCGCAAAATTTAAATATGCGTGCAAACATGGTTGGGAAGGTCTTATTGTAAAAAAGGCGGATAGCACCTATGTACACAAGCGTTCTCAAGCATGGCTTAAATTTAAATGTAGCATAGGCCAAGAATTAGTGATTGGTGGTTACACACAGCCACGCAATTCACGCACCGATTTTGGAGCACTTCTTGTTGGCTACTATAAACGCGGCAAATTCCATTTTGCCGGTAAAGTGGGCACGGGCTTTACGCAAGAGACGCTCAAAATGCTTGGCAAAAAATTAAGGGCATTAGAGGTTGTCAAATGTCCCTTTAGTGATTACCAGGAAACGTTACGCGGCGTGCACTGGGTGAAGCCAGTATTAGTTGCAGATTTTGAATTTGCGCAATGGACCAATATTGGTAAGTTACGGGTGGGGCGTTATAAAGGGTTAAGAGATGATAAAAAGGCAAGCGATGTGACGCAGGAACTACCGAAATAAAGGATATTTTGATATGAATGAACTATTACTCCTTCTACCCATTCTTTTTGGTTGCGCACTACTGCTGCCCTATTTAGCACGAAAAGGCGCATCTTTAGGTGCTCAGAAATATCTGCAACATATTGTATCTGAAAAAGAGATATCGCCTCCGCAAACACCCCAACAGATTAAAAAATGGCGTATAGCTACCATCGTCAGTGGTGGCTTGGTGGGCTTATTGGCTGTTTCTATTTCTTCCAATATCGTGTCTATCATTGCTTTTTTAGTTGCTTTCTCTTTGCTTTTGATAGGGCGATTTTTGGGAGTAATCTTGGTATACCATTATGTAATAAAGCACCCCAACACGATACAGGGTGTTACGTATGTTAAGTATCCTTTACTAGATGTTATTAGAATAAGTGTTGCTGTAATTTCCTATGCGCCAGCCATTATAGTATTAGGGTTTTCTCTAGGTAATCCGGCTGCCGCAGGTTTTTTTGCTGCGGCCGTTTTTTTACTGTTCTTGGAGATTGGTGTGGTGCTGTATAGACGTATAAGGTTAGGGCAGTAAGATGGAAATAAACTTATTTTGTCTAGGATTGGTAGGCGTGGCAGTTGTAGGTATTGGTATCGTGACGATATTGCTGCAAAAAATAACACGCACTTTATATCTAAAAACCTATGCGCACCATATGGTATTTGAATACCCACAAAGATCGTGGTGGACCATTTTTTTTTATATCGCCGGACTGGCAACTTTGTACGGAATAGGCACTAAAACAGTTAAAACTGGGCTCTTGGATGACGTCTATATAACAGGATTGGTGAGCACGTTCCTTGCGCTCTATTGCATCCCCTATCTGGCGAGCGCGATAGTTTTTTGGTATGCCGATAGACATAAGGAAAGCATGCAAGGTACAACACGATTTAAGCCTGAACTTGTTGATATGCTCAGCAAGGCGATGTTGTTACCGTCATGTTTGCTGCTTTTAATGGCATTTCCATTTGCGCCAACGCCCTTTTTTTTAGGGAGTGCTGAGGCGATAGTGCTTGTTCTTATGGTGCAATTGGTAACTCGTAATAGGGCGGTTTTTTAGCATCTACTTATCTGTTTTCTTCCATCAAACGCTTCCGCCTAGATTTGGGGCAAATAAGGCACCATTAGTTCTTTTGCCCAAAGCTGGTAGAATAATAACTCCTACCAACTAATCTTAAGCGATGGTAGCACCCCATTTCATCAATTAATGACCTATAGGAATAATAATATAATGACCGTATCGCAACCTGGCCCAGGTAAGATTGATTTTGATGGATTAGCATATTCTCTGTGCTATCTGCATATGACTGAACTTAAAGAGATGTGCCGGCAGCTGCATATCTCCCTGGCTGGCGACAAAAATGAATGCATTGAGCGTATTGTCAAATATGTACGCGTAGAAGTTGAGGCCTCGGCTGCGCCATTACCTGCAATTTCGGTGGCACAAAGGAATATGGCTTATCCTCTTGATCCTTCAACGCGTATAGTGTCGGGCGGCTTTAAAAATGACGAACCTACCCGCCTTTTTCTACAAAAACTCATAGGACCACATTTTCGATTTACTGGCTTTGGCCAACAGTGGATAAAGGGCCGTTGGTATGCGGGTAATCCACCCACCTACCACGAATTTGCTGTTTTTTGGCAACGGGGATACTTGGCAGAGCAAGAAAAGAAGGCTTCCCCGAATAAAGAATGGGCCTATCTTAACTTTGTCAAAAAATACCATAAAAAAAATCCAGGTGCTGAGCCTCAACTTCTTGCACAGGAATGGCAAAAATATCGTGCAGGCCATAGGCAAAAAGCGCTTGATCTTCTTAATACTCATCTATCTTTAGGAATTCATGTCAAATTATAAGAACAATGAACACAGGCAATCTAGAACCAGCGGAACTCGACAATCTTCTTTTGGGCGAGGTGGTAGTGGCGGTAACCGAGGTGGCGGCAGGGGATTCGGCGGGCAACGACGAGGTGGTTCAGCAGGTAGATCACGCGCAGACGAAAAATTTGATCCCTCAATGTTCATCAAAAAAGTAGAAGAGCAGGTTACTGCACCGGCATATAGTTCAAAACATACTTTTGCTGATTTTTTAATTGAAGATCGCATTAAAAGAAATATTGCTGCCAAAGGCTATACGACACCTACTCCTATACAAGATCAGGCGATCCCGCTTCTTTTAGAAGGGAAAGATGTTATAGCAACGGCCAATACAGGTACCGGTAAAACAGCAGCTTTCTTGATCCCACTTGTGCATAATGTGCTCACAAAAAAGACCGATAGAGTGTTGATCATAACGCCAACCCGTGAGTTGGCTGCTCAGATTCAAGAAGAACTTGATACCTTTAAAATGCAAACGTCTATTTATTCAGTTGTGTGCATAGGTGGCGTCAATATTAACATGCAAATCCAACAGCTTAAAAGAAATCCAGCATTTGTGATTGGCACGCCAGGTAGGTTAATGGATCTGGAAAAGAATAAATTTCTCAATTTAAGTAAATATACCTCTATTGTTCTTGATGAAGTTGATACCATGCTTGATATGGGTTTTATACGAGACGTAAAGCAGATTATTTCAAAACTGCCCCAAAAACGCCACTCATTATTCTTTTCCGCAACGCTTGCGCCTCATGTCAAAGAGGTTATGGACGCCTTTTTGACTAATCCAGTTTCGATTAACGTAAGAACGCGCCAATCAGCTGAAAATGTAAATCAAGATATTATAAAGGTTGACGGGCAAAAGAAGATAGATCTGCTCCATGATTTGCTCATTAAACCAGAGTTTAGCAAAGTGATCATCTTTGTCAGAACCAAGCGTGGTGCTGATAAATTAGCCAAGATATTGAAAGAGCGTGGTTTTGATATTGCTACCATTCATGGCAATAAAACGCAGCCACAAAGAAAAAAGGCTCTATCACTTCTCAAAGAGGACAAGGTCAAAATTCTCCTCGCGACCGATGTAGTTGCTCGTGGTATTGACATTGATGATGTATCTCATGTCATCAATTTTGATTTGCCACAAACGTATGAAGATTACATTCATAGAATTGGTCGGACTGGGCGCGCCAATAAAGTTGGTCAGGCGCTTACGTTTATCGATTAAAAAACCACTATGTATTGATTTATTGTGCATGCATTATTTATCCTGAATCAAAGAATAATCATTTAAAAAGGGGATGATGTATGCAAAAAATAGTAGGACTTTGTCTGATATTGGCATCTGTTCCAGCGTATGGTATCAAGATTGGCTTCTTTAATTCTTCAGCTAAAGATGAGTCGTTTGCGATGACATTCAGAGGGTGCAATCAAGGTCAGATATATACGATAGGTGCGGGAAAATCTGAAGAATATGTTCCACCAAAGAGCGATAAAGATTGCTGCATTCAAAAAATAGAGCATACGGTAGTAAGAAATGGCAAAAGAGAAGGAAGTCTGAATCTTCTTGCTGATGAGGCGCAACTACAAACAATTACATCAAGTAATGGCAGCGGTGGTCCATGCACAGGATATTGTGCTGTAGTTATAGATAAGCAAGGTGGCGTTAAAATACAAGGATATCCGCCTCGCTAAAATGATTTGCCCATCACTATCTAATAATAGATTGGAGATTCTCGTATGAAGAAAATAATAGGACTTTGTCTAATAGTAGCATCTGTGCCTGCTTATGGCGTTAAGATTGGGTACTTTAACTATTCAGAAACGCGACAAACGTTCACTTTTAAATTTAAAGATTGTAGTTTTCAGTCAGCTCAACTAACTATTCCTGCGAATTCGTCAGGGGAATATGTTCCGCCAGTGGGAGGATGTTGTCTTACTGAAATCAAATACGTAAAATCTACCGGGGATTTTCTAGCTGCGAGTGGATCTGGCCTAGCAAAAATTATGACCGACAATGGTAGTGGCGGTGTATGTGCAGGTTATTGCGCTCTTATTATAGAAAATTCATCAGATCCAGAGAAACCGATAGTTACCGTAAGAGGCAATCCGCCTTCGAGCAATGATACGCCAGAAGCGCGTAAGGCTCGCAAGGGGAAATAAGGAGCTTGGTGGCAGGCACAAGTAAGATAATGCTTGTAGTAAAAAACTATGGTGAGGTAGCAATGGTTGACCTTGATTGCTACCTCATCTATTTTAGAGCGATTCATTAAGCTGACGTTACCATGAAAAAAGAGAGGCGGTGCTATGAAAAATATAATTTTAGTAACCGGCAATAAAGAAAAAGTTAAACAAATAACACAATGGATGGCAGAACTTGATCCATCTATAACGATTGAAACACAAAATATATCATTACTTGAGTATCAAACATTGGATGTACGGTCGGTAGCTCTTGGCAAAGCTCGCGAGGCGTGGCAACTCTTTAAGTTGCCTGTTTTAATTGATGATGTTGGTATTTATTTAGAGCAGTACCATTTGTTTCCTGGCGTTTTAACCAAATATGTGTACGAAGGTATTGGCCTTAAAGGCGTTCAAATACTAGCAAAAGAAAATCCGGCAGCTTACTTTTTGTGTTGCCTTGCTTATATGGACGGGCCTGAATCGTACCATTTTTTCGAAGGCGTTAATAAAGGGACTATTTTACAAACTCATCAAGCAGCAGAAGATCCTAATGTTCCCTATCCGGCAATTTTTCAGCCGCTGGGTGCAACTACAACATTAGACCGAATACGGGGCACACAAGAAGAGAAGCTTTATCATCACCGTTATAAAGCGCTGGTCAAATTTGTTGACTGGCTAGCGAGTTCAAGATGATCTCGCTAGACTAGCCCTACGAAGCTCAGGTATTCTTCGTAGTCTTCGAGTGCAAGCGCTGTGCCCGACGTAGCTTGCCGAGCTGAACGCCCGGATAAGCGAAGTCTGTGTAGTACGGGTTGGCTTCATTTTCTATGAGCAAACATATGACGTGCTCGAATACTTGCTTCAGCCTTCTGTTTCGAGTCAGAATGTGCAATCACCTTCCACTTTCCATCCTCATTTTTTAGTATAGGCCAACCCTTTGTTTTGGTCTTTTTTCCCACTTTGTACGGCATGAGAGTGCTCCTTTCTCGTGAATTTTTTATCCCTACTTTTTCACAACTTAAGCAGATTGAATTGATGAGAGTCAAGATAAAATTATCGTAGCATTGACTTTCTTATATGAGCAATCGTAAATTTCAAGAATAAGGTTCTATCTCTTTATTAAGGATTCTTATGCAATTATATAAAGTGTTATGTGTAATGGGTGCTATAGCTGTTTTTGGAATCGCGTATGCACGTGATCATTGCAGTGCATTCAAAGCACGTCTTGGTGTTTTTGCGCCCCAATCATCACTTTTTAGATCAATCTACGGCAAAGTTGAGCCCATAGTGGATCTTGAGATTTCTAGATCATGGACTGAGCACATTGATATGTGGGCTAATCTAGACTTTCTTTATAAGCGCGGCAGATCCTTAGGATTCTGTTCACCAACCAGAGTGATAATGTCGCGACTAAGCGCTGGCATTAAGTGCCCCTATCATGTTACCTCATGCACCGCACTTTATATTGGTGCAGGTCTCTGTTTTGGTGGTCTTTGGTTAAAAAATGATTCTCTGTTGTGTTGCGAAAAAGTTTTTCAGGGGTCTGTGGGCATCACGACTAAGAGCGGTGTGCTATTTTCTGTGTGTGAACAGGGCATAATTGATCTATTTTTTGATTATGGCTACCAGCCAACTCGTTTTTGCCAACGACGCGTTAACACAGGTGGAGCAAAAATTGGTATAGGTGGTGGATTTACCTTCTAGATAAAAGGAGAGATGCGATGATTATAGCTCATAGGTCGACATGCTGGGCGTTACTGTTGTTGTTATTAGCATTACCGCTTAAAGCATCCTTTCTTATATATGTTGTCGATACAGCCAATAACCGGGTTGTTGTAATTGATGGTACTACAAATGCAGTTACCGGTTCTATTGCCACTAATACTGTTGCGGCGAGTAAAATTGCTATAACACCTGATGGAACAAATGGTTACGTTACTGATGCTGGTAGCAGTGCGGTGAGTCATATAAATTTGCTTATCAAGGCCTTTGTGTCGCTGATTAGTGTTGGTGCAGCTCAGCAGGGAATTGCGATAACACCAGATGGCACTAAGGCATATGTAGCCCTTTTTTCTTCACCTAATAACATTGCGGTTATTAATATTGCGAACAATATAGCGACAACAGTTTCTGGTTTTAATCAACCAGTCGCTGTTGCAATAACGCCTGATGGCAAAACCGCGTATATAGCAAATCAAGGAACAAGTCCTGGTTTTGTTACACCAGTTACCATCGCAACTAATGCATTAGGTGCCCCCATTACGGTAGGAGTTGACCCATTGGTTATTGCTATAACCCCTGATGGGACAAAGGCATATGTATCTAATAATGGTGATGGGACTGTTTCGGTTATTGATGTTGCAACTAATACTGTTGTGGCAACAATAACGTTAGGCGCAGGGACTACGCCAAATGGTATAGCTATAACGCCTGATGGAACAAAGGCATATGTTGTTCAGACAACTCCAGGGACTGTGGCGGTTATTGATGTTGCAACTAATAGCGTTATAAACCCAGGGATCGCTGTTAGTGGAACTTTTCCAGTTGATATTGCTATAACCCCCGATGGTGCAACTGCATATGTAACAGCTCTTTCTGGTGTTGTTACTCCTATTGATATTGCAACTAATACGCCGGGAACTGCCATTACGGTAGCAGGAGCATCGTTCAATGGTATTGCTATAGCAACACAAGCTCCATTTGTAGGAAATTTAAGGCGCAATATTTTTCTTAATAGAACAGAGTTTGTTTTGACGTTTACCGCTAATCCATTTACGCAAAGTGCGATTATCGGTTATGTGCTCTATAATAGTACGGGCGTACTTGCGACAACTTCAGCAAAAACACCTATACGTTTTGTGCTGAATTATCCATTAGCTACATCGAGTAATGTAAGTGTTGGGGCCCTCGTGCGTGACACAAGTATCATTATTCCTGTAACTATAAGTTAGGAATGCGTACGTTATTTTTTCTCTTCTTTTTTTTCTGCGCGCGGCACTGCAATTGTTGATGAGCTACCGCTGCTTGATGAACTGCTGCTACTTGTAGAGCTCGTTGTCTTAGCAAGTTGTTCTTTTAATTCTGCAAAGTAAGCAGGAATATCGACGGGATTGGCGATGATGAGAGCGCCAATCCCGTCGATAGGATAATCTTCCTTTTTGATGAGCGTATAGCCGAGTTTTTCCATATAGTTTTGTATTACCTTACAATGTTCGGCTCCTGCGCATACCATGATATACGGATATTTCTTGAGCATATACATCTCATGCAGAATTCTGGCATCTATAAGTTCAGACCCTAGGTTCTGTGAACCAAATTTGAAAAGAGTATAAAAATAGTAAGCTTCCTTCTTAGGTAGTTATTGAGAAAACCAAAGAAGGAAGCAATAATGCATTACTTGATTAAAGATACAGAGTTTGAAGAAATATTGAAATTTTTAGTTAATGTACCAGCCATCCATAAAAGTGATACCAAGAAATTGCGTAATTTTATAGAAGCAATTTGCTATATGAGCAGAAGTGGCTGTCAGTGGAGGTTGTTGCCAGATTGTTATGGTGATTTCAGAGCTATTCATAAAAGGTTTAAAAGTTGGGCTCGCCGCGATATTTGGCAAAAATTATTTGAATTTGTGCAAAAGGATCCAGATATGGAATTGACTATGATTGATTCAACAATTGTACGCGCCCATGCATGTGCTGCAGGCTATGGCAAAAACTCACAAACAAAAGAAGCTCTTGGTAGAAGTAAAGGCGGTTTCACTACAAAGATACACGCTTTAGTTGAGGGGCTTGGGCTTCCTTTAAAGTTTATTTTAACTCCAGGCCAACGCAATGATATTACTCAAGCAAAAGCTTTATGTAGCGAACTTAAAGATACCACTCTCAATGCTGATAAAGCATATGATGCTGATGAGTTTATTGATGCTCTCACAGCACAAAATTGTACACCCAATATACCTTCGCGCAGCAATAGAAAACAACCTCGTGAATATGACGAGCATACTTACAAAGAACGCCATGCAATTGAATGCTTTAATGGTAAAATCAAACATTTTCGTAGAATCTTCTCGCGATATGACAAATCTGCCCATTCCTATTTAGCCTTTTTGCATTTTGTTGGGGCAAATTGATATGGCTCAGATAAAAATTCGTTCACAGAACCTAAGAGACTTAAAGCTTCATTATCCGAAGAAATGAAGGGTTGTAATGATGGTGTGGTCGCATTGTATATTTTTTGTATGAGATCGTAGTTTTTGTGCAATGCGGTACTTATCATATAAGCATAAGCCTCAGTTAAAGTGTCACCGTCTTCATAATTAAGAATCTGATTCATAATATCACGAAGATTGGTCCATACTTCTTGTCCACTGATAGGAAAACCTATATTAGAAGCATCTTTATGGTATCTACATTCCACGTTGCGTGTTGGTATGCCAAGTCTAGTACATACATCAATAAGGCCCTGTGTACAGTCAGTTGTTACCAAGCATGGTTGAAATCCTTGTGATGATCCTTTAAACATGATCTTTTTACCGGGAAAAGGAAATCGCAGAGTCTTTATTTTGGCTACATAATCTTTGATGCGCTTGTCTGATCCATTATATGACCATAAATCTTCAGCGAAAACAGTGGCATTTTCGGCTTTTGCTATATTTGCTATCTGAGCCAGTTGTTGTTCAGAATGTGCACCATCCATATAATCCATATGCCGTGTTCCCAGCAAGTTAACCAGATTGCCATCCGCAGATCTATAGGTATAGATGCTTTCTACATATGACTGGGTCAATTGGAAACTGAAGATAGACAGCCCTGTAATCAGGGTAAAAAGTAATGATTTGGTATTCATAAAACCTCCATTAAATAGATATAAAAGAACTTTACCCAATCTCACAAGGTTGCGATTGGGGCTCCAAATTAGCCTGCATGGGCTATTTATATACCTCAATTTGGCAGAAATGATTTTGCAAGACAAATGGCTGCGTTAGATCGTGCGTTTGAAGGGTATCCTAGGTGGGTATGGCCAACTACCCCTGGAGCACCCCTCCGCTTTACAAAAAACCCTTTTTAGGGGATACTTTTAGCATATTTTTGACCCTTACTTTGCAAGGAAACAAGCTATGAAAACTAATATCCATCCAAAAGAATACGAAGTAACCGCTCGTTGTGCCTGTGGTAATTCCTTTCCTACCCTGTCTACCCAAGAAGAAATCGCGGTGACCATCTGTTCTGCATGCCACCCTTTCTTCACTGGCGCAACAAAATTCGTTGATACAGCTGGTAGAATCGATAAATTTAACAAACGTTTTGCTGCTAAGAAAAAGTAGTTTCTCCCATGTTTGATCAATGGGATGATATTCAAAAACGCCATGATCAGTTGATGGCGGATTTAACTGGTGGATCGCTTGATAATAATAAGCGGCACGAGATTCAAAAAGAGCTTTCTAGGCTCTCTCTCTTGTTACAACGGCATACCAAAATAACTACGTTAGAAAATCGCGTTAAAGAAACCCAGCACCAGGCAGCTCAAGAGGCTGATCCCGAACTTGCGGCCTTATTCAAAGAAGAACTCACTGATCTTGAGCGAGAACTTGCGCAAGAGAACAGCGATCTTGAAGATATTCTATTCCCTCCTAACGAACACGATGACCGCTCGGTTTACTTAGAAATACGTGCCGGTGCGGGTGGTAAAGAAGCGTCCCTATTTGCTGCAGATCTTCTGAAGATGTATACCAACTATGCTCTGAGCAAGGGCTGGAAAGTTACCGTCGAGGATTCTAGCGAGACCGATTTGGGTGGATTGCGTGAGGTTGTGCTTCATATCAAAGGCAAACAGGTCTATGGCCATTTAAAGCATGAATCAGGAGTGCACCGCGTCCAGCGGGTGCCAGCAACCGAAACGCAAGGGCGTATCCACACATCAACAGCCACCGTAGCAGTATTACCAGAAGCTGAAGAAGTTGACGTTACTATAAATCCAGCAGATTTGCGTGTTGATACCTACAGAGCTGGAGGAGCTGGTGGCCAGCACGTGAATAAAACCGATTCTGCAGTACGCATTACTCATATCCCTACTGGTGTTGTAGTTGCCTGCCAAGAGGAACGGTCACAGCACAAAAATCGCGCCAAAGCTATGAAGTTACTCCAATCACGTATATTAGCTGCGCAAGTGGAAAAACAGCAATCAGAGATTAGTCAGCAGCGTAAAGAGCAGGTTGGTACTGGCATGCGGGCTGAGAAGGTGCGCACCTATAACTATCCACAAAATAGAATTACTGATCATCAAGTTGGCATGACGTTGAATAAGCTAGATTTTGCTATGACCGGTCAAATTGACGAGATCATTCAAGCGCTACGGGCACAAGATCGTGAACAACGCAAAGCCCGTGCAGTAGTAATAAAGAAATAAAAAAGGTTTTTTGAGTATGTTTTTCTCCTACTTTCTTGAGCACAACCGTTACATGAATCTTATCGGCATCGCGGTTGTTATTGGTATTGCGGTTCTATTATCCAAAAAACGCAATCGTATTAATGTCACACTGATTATGAATGCCTTATTACTGCAAATAGCGATTGGTGCAACCGTGCTCAAAACATCGTTTGGGCAAGCGGCTATCGCGGCAGTTGCCTCAGCGGTTGGTAGATTTTATGCTTTTGCTGAAGAAGGTATCCATTTTGTATTCGGATCATTAGCAGATGCTCAGGGGCCATGGGGTTTTATCTTTGGTATTAAGGTATTACCCGTCATTATATTTTTTGGTGCATGTACAGCGCTTCTTTTCCATTGGGGTGTTATTCAATGGTGTGTGGTAGGTGCCAGTTTTATTATGCGTCCATTGTTGGAAACATCTGGCGCAGAAACCTTATGTGCGATAGCAAATAGTTTTTTGGGTCAAACAGAGTCACCATTATTAGTGCGTCATTATTTGCATGGTATGACTAAATCAGAGCTTTTTGTTGTTATGGTCACCGGCATGGCGACGATCAGTGGTTCAATTTTAGTAGTTTTTGCTGCCATGGGAGTGCCGGCAGAGCATCTACTTGCTTCCTGCGTTATGTCGATACCTGCAGCTATCATGATTGCAAAAATCTTATATCCAGAAACAGAAACGCCAGAAACGGCCGGTGGTGCAGCTATTGTTACGCGTTCAACAGCTTCCAACTCTTTTGATGCGATAGCTACTGGCACGAGTGACGGTCTGCAATTGGCGTTGAATGTCGGGGCTATGTTAATTGCATTCTTGGCGCTGCTAGCCATGATTAACTTTGGGCTTAGTGCACTATCAATCAAATTCAATGAGTTATTGTTGATGTTGGGGAGTTCATGGCAATTACCGGTAATAACTCTCAATGTGATTTTTGCCTATCTATTTGCCCCATTTGGTTATCTTCTGGGTTTTACGGGATCCGATGCTCTTGCTGCGGGTACCTTGCTTGGCACCAAAGTGGCCGTCAATGAGTTGATTGCCTATGGCGATCTGGTAGCTCTTGATCTTCCTGAGCGAGTGGTCAATATTATGACCTATGCCCTATGTGGATTTTCTAACTTTTCGTGCATTGGTATTCAGGTGGGCGGTATCGGTGCGCTTGTGCCAGAAAAACGATCCTGGATTACAGAGCTTGGTGTCTACGCAGTTCTTGGTGGCGCACTTTCTAATCTGATGACGGCGATGGTAGCTAGTTTGTTGTTATAAATTCTTACAAAAAAAGGTGAAAGTATGTTGCATAGGATGTTAGGACTATATCTAGCTGTTATATGTGTCACGGTTAATTTTATTCACACCGATGATGGTGTTATTGAACCATCACAATTTTATCAGAATACATGGGAAGAAGCGTTTAGTAATGTGTGGGTTTTGAGTGGTAATAACATGAAGCGTCAACGCTATCTGGAACAAATTGTTGCTCAAGCATCAATTTCAAAAGATAAGAAAAAAAAGCCGACGGTAGAAGCGCTCACATGTAAAATGGAGAGCGAACAACAAAGTCCTCTAATTTCTACAACTAAGCTAGATGAATTGCTAACGGCTGAGCGTGAAAAATTAAACAACAGGTCACGCATCGAGCTAGAAAAAGTTAATAAACAACGTTTGGAAAAATACGTAAAGCTTGTTGACGTACGCTGGACGCCAACGCTCGATAATATCAAGGCTGATCTCAAAGGTAATCTTTTGTGGGGAGCACTCATAGGCGGCAACAAGCAGGCTTCTGGGTTATATTTGCTTAAAATGTTCGAATTGGCTCGTTACGAGCAACGACAAAAACTTATTGATCAGAGATATCCAGGAAAATTGGGCTCTTCTCCTGATCTCTTTGCTACTCCCCAATCATGTAGTCTTTATACTCATACGTGGGAGGAAGAATTTAGTAATGTGTGGGCTTTGAGTGGCAGTAAGATGAAGCGTGCAGTCTACTTGGAGAATATTGTAAAGCAAGTGCCCGGATCCGGTAAACAAAAGTGTACGGTACAAAGTCCTATATCTCCTGTGGGCGATGCCAATAATCCTCATGGAACTAGATTGGGCGAACTATTGGCCGCAGAGCGAGAAAAGCTCAAAGCACTATCACGTACTGAGTTAGAAAAAAATGATAAAAAGCAGGTACAGAGATTTGAAAATAGATGTAGCTCATCATGGGGAAATCAATGGCAGAATGTACGGATGACAGTTGCCATAGGTTTTAAGGAAAAAGTTTGTCATTCTATTGGCACTATGGCTGCTAACGGTAACCCGAACAATTCGGGGTCTTATCAGTGGGGTAAACTCAAGGAAGCTAGTGGTCATTACCTGCTCACACGGCACGAGCTTGCACGTAGTCAGCAGAGGAAAAAATTGATTGACCAGATTCATCCTCTAGAATTAGTCGAATATACCGTCCAAGCAACATGTCTCTCTACTGGACCTCTTTCTAACTAACCATTGAAGATGTCGACATGTACTTGGTAACCTGAACTCTGTACTGTTGTTATGTGTCTTTATATATCAAAGGGGGAGTCAGGTTATGAAAATGTATATGCTTATTGTACTGTGTTTTGGATGTGTGCAGCAGGTAGATGCTCGTAGAGTTTCTAACATGGCGGATGCGGGTGCTAATTTTAAAATCACCTTTAAAGACGGTTCTACCAAAAATATGGAAGTAGGATCTTTTTCAGGCACCGATCTGGATAAAGCTATAGAAAAAATGGAAGTTGATGTGCATCTATTGCGTCAGGAAGGCATTATATCTTCATATAAGAATATGCGCGTAACATCATCCGATAGAGGTGATGGTAATTGGAAGCTTTCTGGTAGCAATGGTATGTACACGCTTGCAAAAGAATAGAACGACGTAGATTTTACAATAAAAGAGCTCCGTTTTGTGCGGGGCTCTTTTATTGTAAAATCCTTTATTTTAGGTCTTTTTTCTTGCTATCCTGGTGGGTAGAAAACGTTATTTCTATCTAATTAGGAGAATAGTTATGAATATAAAGAATTACCTTGTTATTGCTGCTCTTTTTACCCTGGGCTTCACCGGTAATAGTAATGGCTCTAAGATTTCCAACATATCTGATTCAGATGCCTCTCTTATAGTAGAGAGTGATGGAGCTATGCAAAAAATATATATTAAATCAAAGGATCGTGTGGATGTTCCTGGTTCTGTAAAAAGCATACACGCATCAATAAGTCAACGCGTTCAAGGTTCCAATCCACCTTCGTTTTACGGTATAAATTTAGATTCATCAGATGAGGGTAAAGGGGACTGGGAAATCTCTGGAAGTAACGGTAACTACACGCTTGGATTGGTCAAATAATAAACATTACCTCTAGAGAGAGGGAAATAGAAAACGTTATTTCTATCTAATTAGGAGAATAGTTATGAATATAAAGAATTATCTTGTTATCGCTGCCCTTTTTATCCTGGGCTTCACTGGTAGTAGTAATGCCTCTAAGATTTTCAATAAATCTGATTCACCGGCTCGATTTTTAGTAAAAACGGGGAATAATTCGGTTGAGGAAATCACGATTGCTTCGAAATCAAGTGGGAATGTTAACCAATCGATCAAAAAAATAGCAGCCGATATAGTGCAAAAGGTTCCTGTTGTAGGTACTGCTCAACCTTCATTTTTCAATATAAGGTTACAATCATCAGATGAGGGTGAAGGAGACTGGGAACTCTCTGGAAAAGACGGTAACTACACGCTTGGGCTGGTGAAATAGTACGTATCCCATAGCCGTATAAATTTTTTATGAAGGCTCTGATTCCCGGAGCCTTCATTTTTGTGTAACCTAAATCTCTATACGTAGTCTTTTTTGTGTATAGGGAATAAACAAATGACCAAATTTGTTGTAGTTGTTGGTGGCGTTATATCAGGTGTTGGTAAGGGTGTGACCACAGCATCACTCGGAAAAATATTAAAAGAGCATGGTTATCGCACCACTCTCATCAAAATCGATCCCTATATAAATTACGATGCAGGCACCTTGCGCCCCACTGAGCACGGTGAAGTCTGGGTTACTGAAGATGGCGGAGAAATCGATCAAGATCTGGGCACGTATGAGCGTTTTATTGATGAAGACATTCCCAAGCATAACAACATTACGACTGGTCAGATTTATAAGACCGTGATAGATCGTGAACGACGCGGTGAATATCTTGGTCAGACCGTACAATTTATCCCTCATATTCCTGATGAAATTATTGCACGTATCAAAAAAGCTGCTGATGGTTATGAGATCGCCATTATCGAAATCGGTGGCACCGTCGGTGACTATGAAAATAAACCATTTTTGTTCGCTATTCGTTCATTAGAGCGCCACATAGGCAAAGATAATGTTGCCTATCTCCTGGTCGCCTATTTGCCAATGCCAAGCCACATTGAAGAGATGAAAACAAAGCCGGTACAGCAGGCCGTTAAGTTACTCAATGAAGAAGGCATTTCTCCTGATTTTATTATTTGCCGTGCACAATACGCGCTTGATGAAGTGCGCAAACGTAAAATAGAGCTCTATGCAAATATCGCATCAGATCATGTGATCTCGGCTCCTGATATTGATACTATTTACCAAATTCCTTTGGATCTTGAAAAAGAAAATATGGGTCTTAAGGTTCTTAAAAAATTAGGATTAACCTCACGACGCGTGCCAGATTGGCGCTCTTGGCAACAGTTAGTAACGGCCATTAAACAACCAAAAACGCAGATCAAGATTGCTATTGTTGGTAAATATTTTGATACGGGTGACTTTAGTTTAACTGATAGTTATCTGAGTATTTATCAAGCCCTCATTCATGCAGGAGCGCAACAAGGCGTGGGGGTCACTATAAGTTGGTTAAATGCAAAAGATTTTGAGTCAGACCACGCATCGATGAAAACCATCGATGGCTACAACGGTATTATTGTTCCCGGTGGCTTTGGTGCATCGGGTGTTGAAGGCAAAATCCGTGTTATTGAATATGTGCGTCAGCATAAGATTCCCTATCTTGGCTTATGTTATGGCATGCAATTAGCGGCGGTAGAATTTGCTCGTAACGTGTGTGGATTAGAGAAAGCACATACAACGGAAGTTGACCCACAAACCCCCCATCCAATTGTAGATTTACTTTTTGATCAGCGTGCGACGCTTGAAGATAAGCAGTATGGCGGCACCATGCGGTTGGGAGGGTATGAGGCTACCATTACCCCAGCAACTAAAGTGGAACAACTCTATCGACAATCGGGTAAATTACAGGGCAACGTCGTTATTGAACGCCATCGCCATAGATATGAGATTAATCCCGCCTACATTGATCGTCTTCACAAGGTGGGCCTTATCTTTTCTGGGTACCATAAACGTGCTGATGGCACTTGGCTTATGGAGTTCTTAGAACTGTCAGATCACCCCTTCTTTGTAGCTACCCAGGCTCATCCAGAGTTTAAAAGTAGGCTAGGCAACCCGAATCCATTATTTCATGGCTTTGTGGCCGCAGCTGCGGAAAATGCTCAACAGTTGTATGGCGGTGCTGCCCAAATAAAAACCCCTACAAGCATAGAAGCTGTGTAGGGGTAAATTAACGAATCAAATAAGTTCTATGAATAAACAGGTAGTACGGTTTTTACTTTAGTATGAGTACCGGTACATTTAGGATTAGGGCAAGTATGTGTAGTTGTGGGGATGTACGTGGTTTTTCTATCAACTAATACCGGTTTTTTAGCTGGCTCATGGAAAATAAGATAAGAAATGAATGAAGTCACCGATGTCAGCGCTGCCCAACGAGCTATGGTATCAGCCGCTTTTTCATCTTCATCTGCTGCCATACAGGCGATAATGGCCGAACTTA
>CAVTVH010000005.1:0-35546 GCA_963738145.1 uncultured bacterium | reverse complement strand
GATTAAATCCCGCTGGAACAATAGCTTGTTGAGAGTTGATGACACCTGAGAACAAGTTTGTTACGCCATCACCACTAAACCCGGTAACACGAGCGAGTTGACCTTAGGATAATATTGGAAGAACTCTTCACGAGACTGCGTAAACATTGACTGAATACCAGCGATATAGACTGGAGGATGCACGGTCAAATATTTGTTCTGAAAGTTATAGAGTGGATTGTACACAATCGTTGGGTTGGCAATCGGGTCACCGAAAGAAGCCTCATCGGTCATGTATTCGTCTTGATAGGGATTTGTGTAAAAGGTGAATGTTTTTCTTAAGTTAAATGTACGTAAATGCTCTGGAAAATCATACACAACGAAGGTGTTGATATAATTTTGCAGATCAAGTGTAGTAAGCTGTGCGGTAGATGGGCTCCTAGTAAGTCTACGAACTTTATTTTCAATCGCCTGTAACGTGCTATCCGGTGCTGGCATAATACTCTCCTTATTTTTTGTTTCAGACTAGCATACAGCCACTGATTTGCTAGTAGCTTTTTCATTATTAAATTTGTGGATTAAGTAAATTAACAACAGCTGGCGCTAGCGTATCATTATCTGATCCGATTGGAATTATCAGACCACAAACATCGATGTGAGGAGATAAGCCCATAGGAATAATAAATGGCTGAAACAATGTTGAATTTATAGCCGTTAGAAAAGTAGTTGGTCCTGTTACCACAATGTTTGATGTCATTTGATCTATTTGTGGCATGCCTAAAGCCGGCGGTATATCAAATCTCACAACAGTACCATCAACATAACCATGTGCAAATGTTGTAGTTACTGCCGCTTGTGATGCATTGGTTATTGATGCAATAAGTCTCATTGCTGGTCCATAAATAGGACTCCTTAAAGCGAAACATTGATAAGGCATCATAATCCCTTGTGGTAACAGGTTTTAAGTTATTTAAGCATTGTTACAGTTTCAACATTAGAAGCCGTCAAATCATTAAGATCTGCAGCATCCATAAAATCTAATGGTTCAAATGAACAACGCCTTTTTTTCTTGGTAACCATTGCAACATTACGACCATGATCATCCATCTTATAGTTATGTTCAGGATACCAGCAGTTATTTGACAAATGATGGGCTACTCCACGAGGTACGGTATAGATATCACCATCAATCATCGTATAGGTTTCGGTTTGGTCTTGTTTATATTTTTTGAAATTAAATGCCATAGTTCCACCTGGAACTTCAAAAAATCTAAATATACCTCTAACCATTTCACGATCTTTGTCGCGCATATATTTAAGATCTTTAGGGGTTACTTTTGCTCTAGTTAGATCTTTAGCTTCTTTATTTTCAATCATATAATTCTCCTAGTTACCTCTATAAAGGGCGCCCCGTCGAGCGCCCATAATGTACATTAAATATTGAGTTTATTGTCCGCCAAAGGATGACTTACCGGCTCTCCAGAATACAAAGTCTAGAGCAGCTGTACCAGCAGGTCCAGTTGTTGCCGCACCACTCGCAACACCCAATGCACCTGTTCCAAGAACGATACCAAGGAATGCTGTGTTGGTTGTTGCATCAGATAATATTCCTGATTGGGTACCATTAATAAATAAGCCATTTGGTCCAATTGGAGTTTGATTTCCGCCAATGAGTAATGCCCTTGAGGTGTCTTCACCGACCGGTACTACAATTGGGAATGAAGATGGTTGTTGGGCAACAGTTGGGAAGGTAAATGCTGTAAATCCAGTAGTGTTGACGTTAATTATAAAATTGAAAGAATCTACAATACCTATGATTGTTGCAGCCAAACCGTCCAATTGAGTCATTCCAGATTCTGCCGGAATAGTAAACCTAACTACTTGTCCAACTACAAAGCTATTTACTACCGATGTAGATACTACAGCAGCGCCTACACGAGTAATATTGGTAATGAATCGTCTAGCTGGGTACCAAGGTGAATCAACATTGATTTTGCGATAGAAACCGGCACCGCCCACAGCACCAGGAACGTTAGCCAATGCGTTAGAAGCAGCTAATAACGTTATGCTTGTATTAGGAGTTACTGCGCCAACTACAAAATCGATACCACTCGTATCTGTTTGTAATGTACGAGACATTCTCACAACACTACCAACTACGATACCAGCTGTATTAGCAGTCAATACTACTGGTCTTGTAGCGTTACTTATAGCGGTGGTAGCAACTGGGTTACCAACTAATGGCAGTGAGTATGGATTTGTTCCTGATGGATCATAAACACTAATACCGCCAGTGGCAATGATATCACCATTAATAGCAGTCGTACCAGTTGTATAATATTTAAGGTAAGAAGACCCAACTGGCATACCGATTTGCCAATAGTTTTCTATACTATTTGGAGTTGCTCCCCCAACTAATGTTGCTTGAGTAAAGTTCCATGTCCAGATCCAATCTGTACCCGATGGAACAGCAATATACTGAGTTACAACACCACTCGCAGGTACTTGGAATAGACCTTGAGATAAAATAGTTCCGTCCATAATTTCTCCTATTAAGCTAAGGTAGCGCGTAAATTGATTACCCAAAGATCGTTAGTGATCCGTGGAACTTCGCGAATTTATAGCCAACAGATGCATTAAGGGCTAATGGTCCATCGTATATTGGTGGTCTATAAATAAAGCTAGCAGAATAACCATCTTGCTCAATACAAGCATACGCTTCCATACCAACACAGAAAATGTTGTATACGTTAGCACCCAAAGCAGATGCGTTCGCAAAAACGCTACCGATTGATGAGATCAAGAATCTTAAGTTACCAATAGCACCCCATTCTGAACGCAGAGCATTCATAGGAGCTGGATATTGGTTCTTTTGTATAAATCCAGCAACAGCATCTAAGTTACCAGTCAATTGTGTAGAACATAATGCAAAATAAGCATCACGAACTGGAGCAGTACCGAACTTATCTTCACCTTCGATGTTATCCATGATGGTATAAGCATTGTTGTTCAACAATGTTCTTACCACCTCATCAACATCAGCACGGGTGATTTCTGTTGGGTTGTCACCGTTAACACCGCCAGTTCAGTTAATAAAACCTGCAGTAGCAGCTAACATATCACGTGTTAACTGATCTTCTGTTTGGCGTAATGAAACACCTAAACGAGCTGCGCATTCGTTGAGAACTGGATCTTGGTTTTGTAGAGTAACTTGTTCGTTCAGCTGTACATATGTTCCATAAAACGATATCGAGCATCAATATCAACAGCGGTTAATGCTTGGGACGGAGGTGTGATACCTGAGTTACCCAATGGTACCATAGCTGTATTTAACGCATTATATCTGCGCATACGAAGAGTATTACCACCATTACGCGGCATTTGCTTCTTCATCGCAGGAATATTATGAATCATGTTTGGAACTGGAACACTTAGTAGTTTGTAACTAAATGACTGTTGCACCGGTGAGGGCAACGTTGTCGTAGTAGTAATAGGCATAGTGGCCCCTTAAAGAATATGTTTTAGATATTTCTTTAAGCTGACGAGGCTTGCATTGCGTCATCGGAGAGCGAAATCCGATTTGCGCTCAGATAGGAAGTGTGGATGAACGACGCCCAGATTACGTTCAAATGGGATAATACGATATTTAATAGTGATAAGCAAGAGGTCACAGAATGCAATAACTGTAACCCCCTGCAGGTAGTAATGAAGCGCTTATTAAAGATCTTGCATCTCAAAATGATCTGCATCGACTCGCTTGAAGACTCCACCCCATCTATTGAGTGGATGTAAAGTACACCAATATTCTCCGAACTGTCTATATGAATCGGCGTGAGATAAATATGTACCATTACGGTCTAATAAATTCAAGTCAATTGCTAAACGTTTACAATGAAGACTATCAACAATCCCTTTACCTTGAGCAGCATAAATCTTAGCTTGTTCTTCAGTCCGGAATGCTTCTCCAAAGGTAACCATAAATCCCTTAGAGAAAACATAATTAATCAATAAAGGAACGTTCTTTGCAAATAAAGTCTGCTTTTCAGACAACGTCATATTTTATTTCCTATACTGGTTAGTTTCTTTCCAGAGTTGGGCTTTAAGTTCAGGAGTTAACTCACCGGTTGCGAATGCATTTGCTTTGGTTAGAGGACTATCTCCCTGTTGTGGGGATATACTTGCCATTGGTCTTGGTTTAGCCGCGTTCTTTCTTGCCATTTCTTTATCCGCCTTATATTCATCAACTGGTTCTGATATGCCAAGCTTTTTTATCATAGTATACGCAGAAACTGCCTTGCTATAAAGATCACTCGAAGAATTAATAGTATGAGCGATCTCGGGATATGCAGCTTTAAGATTAGCCAAGTTCTCGGATGATACAACATGATCGAAGTCTGGATATTGAGCCTTTAACTTTGATTCGGCTGTATTAAGAGTTGCTTGTTGTTGGTATTGTTTAAGCTGGTTCTCAAGACGCTGGATCTTCTTGTCTACTTTGGTTAGATGCTTACCTTCAACCAAGGAATCCTCATCAACGGAAAAGCTCAGATCTTCATCATTATTAGATATCTGATTTGGTCTATTATTATATTGTTCAAGCAACTGCTCAGCTTCTTGAGCTCGGCGTTCTGCTCTTTCAGCTTTCTCACGCAATATCTTCCAGGATTCCTGAGGAGCTGTGGGCTTAACTATAGGTTTCTCAACTACTTCTTGATCCAAAGTTTCCATAGTTTCAGCGAGTTGTTCGATAGGTAGTGACATTTCATCACGAACTGGTTCAACCTGTGACGGTTCCTCACGGGTTGCCGCTAATTCTGATTGTTTAATCGGTGTGCCATCGCGATCATATTTCATTTCAAAGCTCATTACTATCCTTTAAACTTAAAATCTTCTATAAGAGAACTATCTGATTTTTCGCCATTTAACTCTTTAGCGACCTTCTCCAATGTTCCATCGTTGAAAGCAAAAATATAACTTATAAGCTGCGCTTGTTCTTTTGGCAACGTATTATAGTTAAGGGTAACGTATTCACAGGCTTGTTTAGATGGAATCGTCCATGCGAACTTTAACTCATTCCCTTTATGCTTATATTTATAGACTGTTTGATCCCAATCGGGAGTTGGACATGATAATCTCGCATAGAAATAATTGCGTATAACGTTCTCGAGGAGTCTTTCTTTTTTGGTAAGAACAACTACATAAAAGTCGCCAGGAAAATCTTTCTTTGATCGACTTACGCATTCCCACACATTCCATTCAAACTCCGTGAGAGATTCTTGCATCTGGTCAACAGCAGAAACGGCATCCCTATGTCTGGACAAAAGATCGACGGCTAATTTACCAACCGTTGGTTTGATTGGTTTATCAATTACTAGTTTGGTCACCATTATTCCTTTCTTATTGTGCTTCAGTGACCGTATCATAACCAAAAAACGACCTACCGTGAAGTAGATCGTCTTGTGGATATACCATCTATGCATATATTACATAGTTTTTTATTTCTTTTTTTTCTTAGGGATCTTAGCGCCCGATTTCCTAGCTTCGCTTAAAGCAATCGCAATAGCTTGCTTAGGATTAGTTACTTCAGGACCCTTTTTAGAACCAGAATGAAGTTTGCCTTCTTTGTATTCATGCATTACTTTTTCTACTTTAGCTTTACCCTTGGATGCTTTCTTTTTTGTATGATGCTTCTTTTTGGGGGTAACTTTCTTAACCGAATGCTTCTTTTTCATATTATTCCTTTTATTTTAGGGGACCGTGGGGGAAAGGAGTCACTCAAACCCCCACCAGTCAGAAAGGTCTACTTAACGTCAGACGTCTCATCAAAAACCAGACGTTTATCAATCCATCTGTCTTTTGAATTCTTATTGTCCTGTAAGTTAATTGGCTTTCCCATAACTTTACGCGCTATCTTGGTTGCCTTACCTTTAGGACGTAATGTAGCTGGCATTATTTAAACCTTCTATAAAGTTCAAATCGTTCCATAACTAATCCGTTATCGTCGGGTGTTGCTTGCTGACCGCGAACCGTATCATCAAGATAGGGCGATGAATAGTAACCAGCTCGAGGATATTCATGATGTTGCGCTACTCGTGGCAGGTTAGCCATGGCATCACGCTGTTCACGAATCATACCACCGTCAGCAACTTCTTGCCTACGGCGTGGATCAACACCACAATAGAACTCATTGGTCATGTCTTCGGTTCTGTTGAAGGCGCGTTGATCTCGTCGTTGTTCTAGTTGATACATGGCAGAATATTCAGATCGTACTTCATCACGCCGTTTTTGACGCTCTTGAGATCTGTCCTGATATTGTGCTTCTGGCATGTAATCGTATGTCATGTCTCGTTTTGGCTCATTAAAGTCCTCACCCCGGTTTCCCTTGGATGGAACATACTTTCTATCTTTAGCCATTATCTCTCCTATTATTTCCAATTTTGACCCGCGTTTATAGCATAAATGGTTGATTTGCTGACTCCATATTCTTTGGCTATCCTAGTCCCAACAACACCAATTTTAAGCTTTTCACGTATCTCATTTACTTGTTTTAGGGTAAGTTTTGCATTACCAGAATTTTCACCCTTTTTTTTGCCCTGAGAATGCATTTTACTAAGGTTGTTCTCAATGGTAAGAAATTGACAGTTTTCAGGACAGTAGTCCTTGGAAGGGTCAATACGGTCTAAAGATAGTCCTCTTCTCCAACCATTTTTCAAGCACCACGAGAAAAACGATTCGGGATCATGCTTCCATTCATCACAAACCTGAATACCTTTCCCCTTATAATATTTATAATCAGAAGGTTTAGGGTTATAGCAACGGGTTAGTAATGTATAACGAAGTCTATATAGCGGATGCTTAACGTGTATACGTTCACTTCCGCCATCAAACAAAAAGGTTTTATCTCTGTTAACATATCTATTATTTTTAAAGTGTAATAGTTGAGTCATCATGATTCTTTCATTTATCAATTTAACTGTACTATTACACTTTATCATATAATTATTACCCTGTAAATGTGATTTAGACCTTCTTTGGGTAAAAATGTGCTCTGCGTTGGCTATCGTCGTAGTCTATCTGCCTGTCAATGCCATTCAGAGTATCATCCAAACCTTCTGGTAAGAATGGTCCAACTTTTGGATACGCTTTGATCATTACTTCTTGTGGAAGATTAGCGATAGCTCTGTGATCTTCATGGATCATTTCAGGAGATTCTAATCCACTACGCATACTGGTAGGCATTCCCATGTAGCGGTCAGCGCCAGTCATTCTCATCATATGACCATCTTTAGAGTCTTGTTGATGTCTCTGTTCATCATTGAACTTATCTGCATGATGCTTCATTGATCCGCCTGAGTGATGTCTTTTTGCCATTGTTGGCCTTTCTAGTTACTGCGAACCACTTTCGTGTCGCAAGGATTTAAAATACCTCTAACCATTAGAGTCTATAAATGTCTTAATAATGCCGATAATGCTTCTTTTTCCATAACAGTGAGCTTAGTGGCATCAAGATCGAAGGATATTACCGCTTGCCACTTATTATTAGAAACGTTCACAAACTTTATGTCTTCTTCTATTTCAGTGATGAGAGTTTCTATTTTGCCAATCATCGAATCTTTAAGTATCTCTTCTAATACCATATTATCGTCCTAAAGGTTGTGGGTGAGCGCCCGGTTGTTGTTTTATTTGATTAGCCATTAATCTTTCTACACCTTTAGTGGACTTTTCTTGGCCAGATTGGGCTTCACTTACATCAGTTCGTAGCATATTCGACAAGGCAATTAACTTCTCTAAGTGAACCATATCTAATGTTTCAAGTTCTTTGAGTGCTTTAACTTTGTCTAGCAAGCCAGCATCTTCATCACGAACCGCTTGAGCCCTACGTTCAACAGCCAGTGCTTCATTCTCCTCAACACGTGATATTCTTTCAAGACCAAGTCCTTGATTAGCAGCAGCTTGAGCACGGATGGATTCTGCCTGTGCCTGCTGTAGTTCCACTTGAGCTTGAACTTGTTGCTGTTGGGCTTGTTCTTGCTGTTGTTTAGCTGCTTCGATTGATTCAATAAGTTGCTTCTTGTTCTGCATAGTTGTGGCATTGAGAAGAACGTCATCAGGAATAGGAACTCCCGCTTCACGCATCTGTAGTAACTGAGCAAACTGCATCTGTTTCTGAGTGGTTGTATTAAGTCCCTCTTCAACAGCAGCATGATACTTACCAAATGCTTTATTATAGAACTGTGGAGCAGGCTCTTCACCTTCAAGAATCTTACCAACTTTCCCCGGAGTATAGTTGGCCTGTATCAGGTCAATCATAAGATTACCCAATAACTTCTGAGCATGATCTAGGTTGTCAAATAAGATCTGCAAGGTGGTCAACCCGGCGCCTTGTCGTAACATGGACAATATACCAGCTTTATCATCAACGGCTGAACCAAGAAGTTCTTCGTTAACACCGGATATCTGAGATATCTCTTCACCAAGTATCTTAGACAACTCAATGGTTGATGCAGGAATTGCAGGTGATTGTATCTGTATGACATCGGTCATTTGTGCTTCATCTTTAAGAGCAAGTCCACGACCTTGACCAGATAGGAATATGTCCTTCGGATTAACTAAAGCATTTTCCTTGTAGATATAGCCAGAGTTAATTTGTGACTCAAGTATATCGAGCTCAATTATTTTTCTTCTATTGTAGAGATATTGTGAATCCCTTAAGTTTCTGACAACACCCTGAATACGATACTGGAAGAATTCAAGTTCTGGATAATAATAAGCGAATACAGGCACAAAGGGATACTTGTCGATGCCCATCGGTTGAGGCCCGTCATACATGGTTTTACCCTGAACAACGATAGCCAATTTAACCGTGGGTATCTCAGACTCTATCATAGTGATCTGCGGGTACGCACGAAGAAAATCTTTTAATTTCTCTTCATCTTGACCACGCCATTCTTGAGTTTCTCCCGTTTGAGAATCAACCAATAGTTTTTGCTTGCGATAGTCACGGTAATAATATTCATCATAAGTAAGCAAATGCTTCATATCAAAGTTGTATGATTCAGGCTGAAATTGAAACTTGCCGTCACGGTTATCTAGTCCGTACAATCCGATGATTTGATCTTCAAAATCCGGAAGTAGGGCAATGCACTCTCTCTTGGTTAGATATGACCTTTTCCAGATATAGTTACAGTCTGATAGATCTGCTTTCTTAAAGAAGGGGTCCATAAGGAACGTGTTATAAGCGCATGCATCAACCTTAATGTTGCCACTCACTGGATCGCCACGATAATCAAGCCACACTTGTAGCAAGTTCATACCGGTTATAAGAGATCCGCGGAATGCAGTAGAAATGGTTTCAAGCACACCCTCTTGACGATCGATATTCATCAAGATCTTAGTGAATTGATCTGCTGTAACATCATCAGCATTCTCAATACCAGTAACAATCGTTGATTTACGGTTCTTGCGCTGATGTCCATCAATCATATTAACAATACGAGCAATACGATTGAAATTGAACTGTCTTCTTCGAGCGGTTGGTATATTACCATAAAGATCATTAAATATTGTCTGATCACCGGCCATAAAACGGGTATCTATATTTGCTTCTGACCAAAACGATTGATTAATCGATATCGATTCAGCATATGATACTTCCATGCGGGATTTGATACCTCTATCCCTGTCATCGTAGTATTCTGGGCTTAACATGGGGAATAAAGGCATAGGCTTCTCTCTCCTTTAAAGGTTAATTTTCCCACAGTCTAGAATTCCTACTAAGAGATATCAAGCTCTATATTAAATAAAAATGGTCCAGAGAGAGGGCGTCTCTTGGACCAATAACAAAAAAAGGGGAACCCCGTTGCAAAGGGCAGCCGTATTAATCGTCTATATTTTCATCAAAAATAATATATTCGTCAACAAAGTCATGAGACCATTGTATTAGATTGGGTTGGTCATGAGGTAATGGAATAATTAATTCTAACAAAAGATGAATCTGAGTGGCAATTGACTCCAAAATGAACTCTTTTTCTTCTTCAATGTAGCGATTATTTGATGCTGTCTCTTGTGCCATATCTCTCAGCTCTTCTAATCTATTAATCGCCCAAATAATAATGTGCTCTTCTAGCTCATCATATTTTAACTTCTTCTTTTGCCTAGGCATCACTACCCCTTATAATTATCATCCTCTTTACATAGTACCCGCTTACAATCAGCACAAACCGAGTTGATTTCAATGCTCACATTAAGAGTCTCAAATTCTTCTTGATCTGGCTTTCCCCATAGTGGGTTCTTTCTTATTTGCTTAGACTTTTTATATTGAGGAATTATCACGCCACGACAACGTTTTAACGTAAGTTCGTTTGTATTATGCGACATTAATTACCATTCTCCTGGTTGTTTAAACACGTTTGGCATGTTGGACTGTGATCCGTACATCGCTTCACGGTACCGTTTATCAAGTTCTTCAGGGCTAGAGCCATCTCTCGTTTTAGGAAGTGATATGCAAAGGTAACGCATACAGTCCGCAAAATGACTAGACCAATCATGAAGAGGGCAAGACTTATACACTTTTCTCTTAACATCATATTCCTGACGGTAATTCTCCAAAGCCTTGAGCAAACTACCACAAGATCCCTCATCGATCCATATCTTACTGAGAGCTGAACGGACTGACTCAATACCGTCATCAATTGACAAGTCGGGAGCAACCGTAAAGTTAATGCCAAGCTGTTTGGCCTTCTCAATACGAGTCATGCCTGATCCAAATTCTTTGACCTTGATATCATGTGGTCCAAAGTGCTTGTTGTACTGGTATGGTTTGTTTTGAACTACCTTAGCGTAATGCTCTAAGCCTTCTTTATTTTTCTCGTAGACGTCTATGATACGAACCGTCTGGCCAATTACCTGAAAGAAGATAATAGCCGTTGAATCTCGCACCCCGATATCCCACGCAGTATTAACTTTAAATCCTGACTCCCATGGAACCATACCAATCTGACCCTTAACGCGCATGCGATCCAAATATTTGGCATAGTAGCTGCCCTCGACACCCATCGTAAAGGAGCAGTAGTATTCCTGTTGGATCAAGTCATCGGACATGATGCCTTCAGCCTTTTCCTTTTCAATCTCTGAAAGAGGAATGTGATTGGTATCTTCAATAGTAAGCTTATAACAAAACCATTCGGGAGATAACTGAGCAATCTGATACAGATCCCACATATGGTTCTTGCCACGCGGTGTTGATATAAAGAGAGCCCAGCCATTATTTGCCGTTAATATGGGACGAATGTATTGGTAAGCGCGTGGATCTTGCAAAGCATATTCCGAGAATACAACACCTTGTGGATTAGTTCCCATCAAGCTATCAAAGTTATCCGAACCAACAAGCTGTAAGAGCGAGCCATTTATAAATCTTACTTTCATTTCCTGCGAGTTCTTGGACTCTACGAGTTCGTCAGGAATGTAATCAAGTATGCGAGTGCCAGAATTTGTAATCGATTCCCAAATTACTTTCTTGGCTTGGCTATAGGTAGGAAAGATATAGTAGATAACACATGGTTTGCGTAAACAAGCGCGAATACAAAGCTGCCATGCAGTCATGTCCTTACCAGAACGCCTTGGAAGTATAGCCAGGACTTTCTTATAACCCTTGTTCTCAATAGCATCAAGGATAGGAAGTTGGTATGACCTGGGTACGAACTTGTTGAGTTTAATGCGTGTTTCTACATTAATATTCATTAGAAACCAAAGAAGCTACGAATCTTATATGACCATGTATTCTTCAATGCCTCTTGAATTTCAGAAAAGTTAGTGTTGTAGATTACCTGCTGTTTGTTCAACTCTCGATTCATCTCATCAAGCTTCCTTCTTAATTCAATATTCACAGAACCAATGCGAGCTATCTCTTTTTCTTGGCTTTTATGATGAGCGCATTCACTCGCAGGAGAGATTTTATGTTTTACGTCTTCTGACTCTCTCTTACGCATTGCTTCAACAAACGCTTTAGCCTTCTCTTCGGGACTAGTTACGGACATAACTCTCTTCTTGGCCATTGGCTTACGTGCTTCAGTCATTACTCTCCTTATTAGTATCGTGGGTATTTGAACCACAATATATCTAAAAAAATAGAGAAGGGAAGGATCTGATTCCCTCCCTTCAACAAAACCTAGAAGTGCTTCTTAGCTGATTCTACAACAGCCTTGGTGAGAGTCGCAATCAACTGGAGTTGACTTGCATGGAACTTCAACGATAGGGCATGTTACACATACCGGAGGTGTAGTGCCAACCATTGAAGACAACAGATGGATCTCAAAGCCACTGCTATCTGGGAATAATCCGTTACCATTAAGGGAAACAGTTCCAACATAGTTCGTCTGGCCACTTGCTGGATCTAATACAATCACATTGTAGGTCATACGTAAAACATCACCGGCGTTAAGTAATACGATAGCACTTAATAATGCATGCTGATCGTCGCTAAAAGCCAAATAAGGGGCATTGAACTGTCTTAACTCAGCACCATTAGAGGTCAAGGTAAGTAGACCAACTGGATTACCCGTTATAGGAGCAGCGCCGGTTAAAGTATCCGAATTAATGTAGTAAGAAACCATATAATAACCAGTAACAGGAACTGTATAAAAGAAGGGAGCCAAAGAAACGTTGCCATTCGGATCATCGAGTACTGTGTTCCATTCGATGTTGGAACCAAGCGTATACGCATCATCAGTAATAGTAACAGCAGCCCGATATTTCTGAAACAAACTGGGATTCATAACGCTTAAGTTGGTCACACATAAGTCATTAATAGTCGCTGATCGAGAACACAATGTATTTGAACTGAGGTCTTGAGCCGATATCTTGGAAGATACTAAAGCATCAGAAACACATACATCATTCACTTTTAGATCTTCAATCTTTGCTTGCTTAGTGCAAGAACAGTCTGATTTTAAAAATTTAGCATAAATTTTATCAGATTTGATAACTTCAGCACAGAGCTTAGAAAGCTTTAACTCATTTTTTATTTCAGCACAATCAATAAACATAACTCTCCTAGACATCAAGAAATTAATAAAATTACAGCAAAAACATGTCTATAATTTCTTACCTCCTTCCCCTAACAAAAGGTCAACATCTAAGAAAAGGAAAGCATATTTATTGAGCTAAAACAAGAACTAAATTATTTTCCATTAAGATTACATTGTTGCATTGTATGATTTTGATTACTTAATCATTCTATATTTTTCTTTATAGGAACAAGAGGACTATCGGGATATCTATCTAGTTCAACCACTCTTATGGATCCAGCGGATGAGCCAGCTATTTTTTCTTTCATAGCATTACGCCATTCTTCAAGGTCTTTCCACCTAACAGAAAACATAGCCATACTGGTACGAACCATACCTGAATCGTATTTGTTTTTTAGGGCACCCTTTTCTCTACGAACTCCAATGACACACATAACAAAGTCATGAGCCTGTTGGAGCTCGGGACACGTTTTAAGCCATCTTTCAACCGTGCGGGGGTCAATCCCCTTCAAGATATAAAACTCTTCAAGGGTAAGCATGTCATCATCAGCGATAGCAACGTTTACCCATTCCAAGGCAAACTTAAGTTTATAATCGTATGATATTGGCTTCATTTTAAGCGTAAACATATCTGTGAAATACTCTTGTTCGAACGTCTTTACTTCAACGCCGGCGATCTTTGGGCGTTTTTTACCAATCATGCTATGTTTACGGATTTTAGACGTCATTCAATCTCCGTTAGTATTATTTCAGTGCGAGGGTCAAGATCATATACCTTAAAACCAGAAACCTTTGCAACAAGTGAATCATCTTTAAACAGTATTCCCGTGCAACAATCTTCAATGAATTTTAGCAAATTGGACCAATCTGGCTTGGATATATGTGGCTTGCCAACCATTCGTTGTTTCTTTTTAGCAGACCATGAAGCGGGAATTGGCATATAAAAGTTAGCTTCAAACGAAATAGCGCCAACAAGCTGTGGAATGTTTCTATTGGCAACCATCAAATATGCCTGGTATGAGTTTTTTTCTTTGTGTTGAGAGTCGTACACCCGGTCTCTGAATAATCGTGGCCGTGCGAGCGGAATTGGGATTCCCTGAATTACGTGCTTCATTGTTTTCCTTTCTTTTGGCCCATAATACCCAGCAAGTGAGAATTAGTAAATCTCTAAAATAGGAAAAGTTGCCTTCTTTGAGTGTTTCCACATACACAATCGCCAGTGTGTTGCCGAGAAGTTATTAATCGTTGTTCCTCAGCACTCAGAGAGTTCCATCGAGGTGGAAAGAAAAGTGTACGTTTATGAGACGGATCTTCTACTACGGCAGCGTGAAGAGCTCGTTCAAGTTCCTCAGCGTACTTAAACGGAGTATCAAATTTATCTAAGAAAACCCTAGTTGTTGTTTCTGTTGGAGTCTCTACGTGAGGAGCGGGTTTAGATCTTTCCCATTGTTGGGGTTCTTTTTTATTCCAAGTTCTTTGCTTAGGCAATGGCCTTGAAACCCTCAAAGGAGCAATATCTTCTTCATTGGTGTAAGGCATATCAATGGGAATATTAAGCGCTTTTCGAGAGGTGTGATATTCAGACCAATCAACGTTAACTTTGTTTTGATCACAGTAGTATTTGCATAAATGCATGAAGTACAGGAATGGATCCTTAGCCGCGAACACATTGTTCATACTATTCATGGCGTAATCTATGGCCTCGGGTGGATAAACCGATAATTTGATCATCCCATGCTCAGTCATGGGGAACTTTTCGACAAGTTGCTTCAGCTTGCCATACGTATTTGCTTTCAATCTAATCCCTTTTTCAGTCAGTTGTAAAACCAAACCAACCAAACTAAATTTTCCATTCACGTGTTCGCGCGCGTCATACGCGTAGTTGTTACTCTCTCTAACTGGTTGGTTAAGTTTGTTAAATAACTCAACATTAATATTTAATTGTGTAGTCACAGGTTTGGCAGCCAACAAAGAGAGGGCGAAAGGAATGAAGAAATTGAACACCAAAGACAGGTTCTTTCTAGTGGTTGTAGAAAAGAAGAATTCATTCATTGAGTACTCAGAGGTATTGAGATGGCGATAGATAGTTGCCATCATTCCCATCTCCTCAAAGTACGCTATCGCTTTGACAACCGTTACTCTATGACAGCCAACCCGACGTGCTATTTCCGCGTGAGAGATATAAACTTTTTTATAATTCTGACACGCAGAAAAGTACTCTTTAAATATCAATTTAAACGTGTAGGTGAGGTTATTGAGAAAGAACCCTGTAGTATTCGAGACAATCTCTGTATTTAACAGTTGACATGGCAGGTTAGTTGGTGTAAAGTTATTCATGAAGTGAATCCTCCGTTAGGAAGACAGCTTGAAATTAAAGGATCCCGATAGCTCTGCAGTCTGTTGGTTAAAGATATCAGTGTACAAGATATTGAATTAATTAGTTTCATGATGAATCCCCCCTTTCGTAGCTAGATTCTAGGTATACAACTTGTTCGATCCATCGATCTTGGCAGAGGGACGGTCAACAAGGGTTAATAAATTTCATAGAAGCTCGGATTAAACCCCGAGCTTTTGTGTTTTCAAATACTTAGTGCGTGCGAGCTAGGTGTCAGTAAGCGTGGATGCATATCTATCAAAACATGCGTTGAATACTGTACTCTTCTTATATAACTTGTCTAGTTTTTATCTTCTTCATCAAGAGAATCATAGCAATGTTCACAGTATATAAATACCTCACGTACTACTTTAGCTTCTTGGATAGAAGTTGGCTCACTACACTCATAACAGACTGACCAATAAAGTGATTGTTGATTCATTCGTTCCCTGCTTCTTCTTTTTTAACATATTGTTCTATCTTGTAGAAATTGCCTTGATGTATATTACTGCTTCTGCGTAAAAAGGCCCAACCTACCGCTACGTTGATACCTATTTCCTTGGATAATGCCAAGAAAGAAAGACCCTTGCGGCCCATAATATCAGCCAGCTTTTTTCTTAATATTGTTTGTTGTTCCCTGTGATCCATTCTCATCTCCTGTTAAGTTGCTTCGTCACTTCTTGACTTATTTAGAATACCGCGTAATATTAGAAAAGTAAACAGCGAACATCTTATGACCAGGAATTATCAATGCATAAAATCAAACTACTCGATTATCAACTCCATGCCATTCAAGCCCGACTTGATCATTCAGGCAATGAAGTTGAAGATATGATCTTAGAAAAATATAAAGCACACTCTCTCGATGATCTTAATGCGCTAGATTATGACGATATCATCAACGATATAGAAAACTTTAATAACTAACACTCTTGAAACTTTTTACTATTCCTTAGAACTTTGTAAGCAACAATTCTAACATGAAAGGAGTATAAATATGTTCGATGATAAACAAACGAATTGGCCTCCACGTGGCTAATTAATTAGACATTAACTATTATGGGGGTGCTTACGGCTGTTGAGCAAACAGGGTTTTAGCACCTCCATGATAATATATTTTTCACTTATAGGAATAGTAATGGATATAAAATCACTTGAAATTAATACATTAAATTGGATAAACCCAAAAGATAAATTGCCAGAAGTTGATTATGTTTATTTAATTATTTTCAGAGGGGAAGAAGATAATTGTGTAGGCATGGCATCAGCTAAACACGAAATGAAATGGGATTCCAAAACAAAAAAACATGTTGCAAATACAGAAAAAACCATTTTTAGATCATTATACGAACCCACTCGAATACGGGGACCAAGGATAGGTGGAAATACTGGACGGCGTGGAGAGCTTCGTTCCGGAATCGAAGCAAGTAGAGTATTGTATTACTGTAAAATAAATGATCTGCCTTTTCCGGTTGAATTTCCCAAAAAATGTACTTGTAACGAGGACAATTAATGGAACTAAAATCAAATAATGAAGATAGTAAAAATCTTTATGAGAAATGCAACGTCCTTACATTTTTTGAAACTTTAGATGTATATATTGAAAATAGAAATTATGATACAGATATCGCTCGTAATATAACCCATGACGAATATCGTTTTCTTTCCTTGCTTTGGAATATTTTAAAAGACAGTAATTCTAGACTAACCATCCTAGAATTAGGTAATTCGAAGATGAATGATTTTGATAATTTTATTAAAACTCTCGAAGATCATCACCGTTTTTTCAGAATGGGTCAAAAGTGAATATAAATGAAGCTTATAGCCATCTAATAGACTTTGTAGGATATGTTACCTGCGCTAGAACTTTTTTTGCCCTCAGAAAAAGATCTCAATTCATGAAAGAAGAAGATGCAATAGATCACTGTGATGCATTTATTATGAGCGCTCAAAAGAAATTTGAATTTTTAGATATTCATAGAAATAATCTGCAAGAAAATCATCCTGATATGTATCAGTGTATGTGTATACAACTCAAATTTTTATACTCTATAATGCAAGAACTTGAGAATTATAAAGATGGAAAAGAATCAGTCCACTAATTAATTTATCGGGAAATATGATGACCCCAGATCAATTACAATCACCTCAGATCAACGAACTTGTAACGGCTCTTGTAGCTGCCAAGAAAGAATTTAAACCCCTTAAAGCAGATGTTAAAGGGAACTATGGAGAATATGCTTCTTCAGATGCTATCAAAGAGTCAACTGAAGCTGCTTTGCTTACTCATGGTCTTGTATTTGTTCAGAATCGTGTATTCATTGACGGTAGAACCTTCCTCCAAAGCAGGATCATGCATAGCTCTGGTCAGTATGTTGCTGCATACATGCTACTCACAATACCGGAAAATGCCCGATCAGTAGATCAAGCATACGGATCAGCAACAACGTATCAACGCCGTTATGAAGCGTATGGTATGTTGGGACTTGGTAAGGGTGATGGTATGGATCCAGACTGTGAACCAGACGAGCAACCACAACAAAAAACTTTATCAAGACCTGGTGTTGCATCTGAAGCACAAGTTAAGTTCTTAGCTAAGTTATTAGTGGGCAAAGATGACATTAGACAAACGTTATTGAGAGCCGAGGGCGTAGAGTCATTAGAGCAATTATCGTTTGATCTGGTGAGTAGGTCTATAGCAAAATTAAAGGGATAAAAAATGATCGACTGGTCTAAGATCTCTACATCAGTGTTAGGTTTCTTGTTGATCGTAGTTCTGGTTGGGTTTTTTGCAAAAACTACTATTTCTTTGAATTTAAAAAATATCACGTTACGAATAATGGGATAATTATGAACATTAAATTATTAGTTGTTCTATTCACACTCACTACACAAGCTGCTCAAGCACCCAAAGCATTACCAAAACATAGAAAATTCGATGCTTCTCTTGGTGCAGCTGGTTTGGTTTGTTCTGGTATAAGACCTGAATTACCAAGACAATTAAACATTTCTAGAGCCATAGAAATGGACTATAAATTATTAAGACAAAGACTATTAAAACTAGCAGAAAGAGACCGGCTAGCAGTTCCAGAAAGAAGAGTAAGAAGAACCACATTTAAATCTTAAAGGAATAGTATGAATCGCACATTATTTTTTAGCATCTTATTGTTAATGCCACCAACTTTTTTGGCAGCTGCACCATCGTATATACTTGAAAACAATGAATATCATTCAGTTTCAATAGATAACTCTTTGTTAGTACCAACGTACAGGACATCACAACTAAGCGGTATCGATGTTTTATGGCATCAAGGAGTTTTTTACGCAAAGCGCCAAGGACTCATAATCAAAATATTAAAAAAGAATGTTGAACCGGCTTTGCAAAATCTGTCTAGATCTGAGATTGAAAAAGTAATTAAATCTAATAAACCGATCAGAATTTATAGAAATGCTGCTGGTGAATATAACATCGAATATTTATTGGTAGTATAGTTTTTAGGGACACTTATAGGGGGACATTATGTTAACCGAATTTTTATTAACCATATTAATAGCTCAAAACGTACTGAACAACGCCGATGCAATAGAATTAAAACTAAAGAAATTTGATTCATTGGTTATAGCTGTTCGCAGAACTAGGGATAACTTCCTAGGCTAGTAATGAGCTATAGGAGAGTAGATGGAATCAGTAGAATTAATGAAGCTATTGGACCGTTTTAGTGAAATAGAAAAACTGATTGTTTCACTCAAACCAGTTTCTTTGAAATTACCGCAACGCAATGAACTTTATACGGCATTGGCTAAAGCAAAGTTAGAATATAAGAATGTGCGCTTTAATAGAGAAAACTCGTTCAATAAACAAGTATATGCCGATCTTGATCTTATACAGAAGGCAACTAATATCGCTCTTGCGACTCAAGGTCTTGTATTTATCCAAGAGCCTAGAGATATCGATGGGGTTACTTTTTTATTCTCAACTCTCGGTCATTCAAGCGGACAGCGCCTGGTATGCAAGAACAGACTTATTGTTCCTGGATATACGGGTGCGAAATCTGATCTTCAACGTTTTGGAGAAGCTCTCGCGTACTTAAAGAGACAAGTTGCTCAATCTATGTTAGGTATTGTAGCCAATAACGACCCTGAAGATAATGATGACGCTGATGCCAGTGAAACCCAATACACCAATGAATCTAGACGTTCACTAGCAGGTGACACCAAGCCTGCTCATGTTGATCAGGGAATATTTACCGAGCGTATAACACGGGATCAGCTTGATGACTTATATTATGAACTACAAGATTATCCAGTCATGACACAAAGTCTTCTTAAGGGACTTGAAATTAAAGAGTTATCTGATATGCCTAAAGCTAAATATCATGCTCAAATGCAACACATACGTAAGCAGAAGATTGCCTTGAGAGAATCACCCAAGAAGGAATGGTAATGGAATGGATATCCGTTAAAGATGAAGAAGCTCCAGACGGTTATGTATTGATATGGGGCACCAATGATCATCATTGCGCATTAAAAAATGGCCCACATTGCATGTTTGTTAACGTAGAGCATGGTATATATAGGTATGGTGAATATGATTGTATCGTTGAAGCAACTCATTGGATGAAATTACCCGAAGAACCTAAAAAGGAATGGTAATGATAATAGAAAAAGTAGTGGCACCCGAGAACTTATCCAATAAAGAACCATTTGGGACTCCTTGGATTGCTAATGTTGAAGCAGGACAGCAAGTTTGGATCCAGACCAGTAAAGACGAAGATAAGCCTCGTTGGGTTAGGTTGGGTGAGATATATGAAGAATGCTTTGTTAAAAACCCAGCTCACTATCTGAAACTATTACAATTGATGGAAAATTGAATCTATTAGAGATGTTCGGTTAGTCCCTTGCATCTCTAATAGTCTAAATGAAGCAGCTTTTAGGAGTAGCAGAAGGAAAGTAATCATATCATATAAAATGAAAGAGTGAATACGTGGAATTGTTTGATAGATTATTGATCACAACTTTAGCCCTATTATTCTTAATTGTTGGTTGTTTAATGTATATAGACAAAAGACAAAGAATCATGGATTCTCGTCGTATATCCTTTAAAATACAGCATGCTCAAAGATTATTAGACGATGTTCTTGGTGTATCAAACGATCTCAGAATTAGAGAGTCGTTAGAAAAGATACCATTTGGAGATTGTTTTATAGAAGGAGATGAGTCATCTAAATCAGTCATACTTGAAGCAATAGACGTAAAAGAAGATGTTATTAATGAATGTTTGAATGAAGCAAAACAATGTTTAGATAGCGCTCTTACTGAATTGAAATCTACATAATCTATACCGGTCTACGGACTGCGCTATAGTGGCCTCGGGTATTAACACACTGCTTACTATTACTACCCGGGGCGACCCTATTAATGAGGTAGTTTATGATATCAAAATTATATGGAAAATGGACAGTCTTGGAATTATCTTCCAATAGAGGAAAAAATAAATCTTTAAAATATATCTGCAGATGCGAATGCGGATCTGTCCAAGATGTTAATAAATATTCATTAATTTATGGAACTTCCACTCAATGTAAAAAGTGTTTTACCTCTAGAATAGATAATAAGATATCAGATATTATCAATAAAAAGTTCGGTATGTGGACAGTGTTAAGTAAATTTAAATCTATCAATGGAATTACAAGGATAGAAGTTCTATGTGATTGCGGATCTCTCTCATCAGCAACTCCGTATACTATAACATCTGGAAGATCAGATCGGTGCTTTCAATGCAGAAGAGTGCCAAGAACTCATAACCTTAGTAATTCTCCCACATATGCTATATGGAATGGTATGCATCAGCGATGTTCAAATAAAAAAAATAAAGATTTTAAGCATTATGGCGGTCGTGGAATTAAAGTGTCTGAACGATGGATTAAATTTGAAAATTTCTTATCCGATATGGGCATTAAACCAAATGGATTAGAAATAGATAGGATAGATAATGATGGCAATTATGAACCATCAAATTGTAGATGGGTAACTAGAAATCAAAATAATAATAATAAAAAAAGGGAGCGACAATTGCTCCCCTAATTTATGTGAATTATTTTGATTCTAATGCTTCAACTCTTTGCATAATTTCATCAATCACATTTTCCTGATGCATTACTATTCTATGTAATTTTTGTAATTCATTAACTAACATAGGAGTAATGTCATGATACTTAACTGTTTGTGGTAATCCCTTTTCATCATATATTACTAAATCTGGAGCAACTAATTCAACTTCTTCTGCTATAAATCCTACTGAACGGTCGGAAATCGAATGCTCTTTGTAGTTGAATGTAACTGGTCTAAGATCCATAATATCGTCGCTATATGAGCCCATATCTTCGATGTTCTCTTTGAACCGTTGAGATGAGGATACGGTACCAAGCTGCCCTGTTGAGTCTATCAAAACTGCTACGGCATCATTAACAGTTGTTGTTACTCCCCGTATACCTGCTACCCAACACTTGTTTTGTTGTCCTATACCAGAACCTGTTGTTCCAATTCTTATTACATTGGATTCACCAGTAACTCCTTGATCTGCTATAAGAACGTTACTACTTTCAGCTCCGGTATAGTTGATGCCACCTCCAGTTGTTCCATTGCCAAGCAAGAGATTATAATTACCAGTAAGTAGTGCTGCACCAACAGAATCACCTATGGCAGTATTCTGTATACCTGTTGTTAGCAATTGTAGAGAAGACGTTCCAACTGCTGTGTTAGCTCCTGCTGAAGCCGGACCAGTAGTAAATGAGTTTAAAGAGAATGAACCAATAGCAACGTTATCGATGCCATCTGTAGTAGAAGCACCCGCTACATTTCCCACAAAAGTTGAAGTTCTAGCTGTTATTAAAGAAACTCCAGATCCAGACCCAACTACAGTGTTACCGGTAGCACTTGCTGTGGTAAGAGATGTATTACCAGACCCGCCCCCAACAAAAGTATTATCAGTTCCATAATTATGTATGAATGTAGTTCCACTATATTTTATTTCTCCAATAGTACCTGCAGTATTCGTATTTGTTAGATTAATATTACCAGCGGTTATTGTTGAATCTCCAGTTGTTAATGTTAATGCTGCAGATCCGGTTATATTGGATAAATCTCCCAGTGTGATAGCATTATTCAAATCAACATGAATTGTATTACCAGATCCACTGGTATTAATATCGCGAGCTGAAGTTCCTCCAAGAACATTTAGTACTCCCAAAACCGGCGTAGCAGTTCCCGAATCAGTAGGAAAACTATTAGTTCCAGCTGACCCTATAAAGCTTGCTGTTAATGTATTAGTGCCAGGATTTCCTACGATAGTTATCGTGGTTCCATCCCCAACGACATTAATATTTCCCGCTCCATTGGCACTTACGGCTCCCCCGCTGTTTCCAGTTAATGTTTCTATTCCACTCAGGGTAACTCTTTCCCATGTTGCCACGCCGCCACTTAAAGCAGCCAAATACCATAATGCTAAAGTGGTAGTATTAAGCCACCACGTTCCTAAATAAAAATTCTTAGAATCATTGATTGTCGGATCAAATGCTTGCGTTCTAAAGTCTGTTGGTTGCGCAGCATTGGTGCCCATATAGGCAAAAACATCAAGACCATTCAGACGTTGATTTATATTGCTCATCTACTCTCCTATTAATTAACACACTAAATAGCCAGAAAAGAAATTAACAAATGATCCTGTTGAAGTATTTCCTTGTATTCCTACAGTTTTTGTCGAAAAAAATACTTGTAATTCAACAAAAGCAGTATCTCCAGCACTCATAGGAGCAACCACTGATCCATTAAAAACTAAAGTTCCTCCACCACCTATAATAAGAGATGGATTTATATAATTGGTTATAAACTGATTCGCAGTTGTTTTTATATATAATAAAGCAAAAGTATTTGCCGCAGTCATATTCAATGCCAATATATTAACATTGAACTGATATTTACCTGTTTTAGGAGCAGTAAAAGTACTTACGCCATCAAAATTACTATTTTGATCATATGTAATGGTATCCCATACAATGGTATATACTGTGTTATCTCCAGTCACATTAGTAATATCAGCTGTTCTGGTAGCCATAAAACACGGCTGAGTTGTGTTGGTTGTTATTCCCGTGCTATCAATGGTCAATCCAGAATTAATAACAACATTGCCGCTCCCAGACTTGATTATAGTTGATGATGAAGTATTAGTGCTGCCAAGCGTTGTTGTCTTTATACCACCACCAGTTCCTATATTTATAGTAGAGTTGGTTGCATCTGTTGCCAATGAAACCGTACCACCGTTGGCAGTTATACCAGCAAAAGTAAGCGTTTCAGTAGATCCGGATCCGCCAAAAGATAAACCTGTAGTTCCACCAGTGAAAGTAAAACTGTTGCTAGTAAGAGCGCCCCCTGTATCACCAGTTATACTTATAGATGATGATGGAACTGCTTGAGATCCAAGCTGACCGGTTGTTGTGTCTATGGTTACCATATTAAGATTTGATACAGATACTCCTGCTATCCCAGCTATATAAGCAGATGACAATTCTAAATTACTTGTTCCACTAGCATGTCCAATACGTAATGTATTAGACTCTGAAAGGGGAAACACGCCTGGATGATTTAAATATATATTACTAGAATCAGCAGTAGTAGTAGGAGATCCAGCTCCTTCACCTATAAAAATATTATTTGATCCCGACTGTATATCAACTCCAGCTGCATGGCCAAAGAAGCAATTACCTTCTCCAGAAGTCAAATTAAATCCTGTTGAATTACCAAGAGCGCAATTATTGGTACCTGAAATAGATCCGTTACCAGAACTAATACCAATCATAGTATTATCATTAGAGTCAGTTGTATTAAGACTTATGGTCGTACCAGAACCACTAAAAGATACTGAAGATCCAGCTTGCGTAATTGCATCAAAGGTAAATGAATTACTCGTTAATGGACCGCCCGTATCTCCTGTTATAGTTATAGAAGACGCTGGTATCGCTTGAGATCCCAATTGTCCACTTGCTGTGTCTATAGTGACCATGTTTAAATTAGATACTGCTACACCAGATATACCTGCAACAAAAGTTGATGTTTGTGTCCCACTAGTTCCTATGGCGATGGTAGCATTAATACCAGCTCCTCCAATGTTACCGATCATGATATTGTTACTATCAGTACCTGTTAAGGCAGCCCCACTATTGGAACCAAGAGTTGTGTTGTTTGTTCCGGTATTTATTCCACCAAGAGAACCGTAACCAATGGCAGTGTTATTATCAGCACCTGTACTGGTATTGAACATTGAGTACGCACCAACTGAAACACAATTACTGGAAGTGGTAGAATTAACCATAGCTTCAAAACCAAGGCCAGTATTATTAGATCCAGATGTTGTTCCAGCAAGTGCTATAAGACCATATCCTGTATTAGCTGTTCCTATAGTTATGGAACCCGGGTCTCCCAAGATAAGATTGGTCAAACCAAAATCCAAGGTAATTGTACCTGCTGCTCCAACAAATTTAGGCGTTCCATTAGCCGTTATTAGATTAATAGCTCCGGTTTGAGCAGGTCCGCTATTACCAGTTATACTTGTTACGCTTGCTGGAGAAGTTTGATAACTAGGAGCAACACCAGCTCCTCCCGATGTCAATACTTGGCCGATAGTTCCAGTAGCTGTAGTTACTAATCTAGTTCCATCAAAATAAACAGTTCCATCTGTTATAGAGAAACTGGAAGCGTTAGTGCCACCATGAATTATTGGTATTATACCAACGATACTTATAACTTCTGTGAACGTACCAGCATTACCAGCAACGGTGATATTTCCACTACCCACAATATTAATATTACCAAAACCATCCGGACCAACTGGACCTCCTGTATTACCGGTTATTGTTATTACGGTTCCACCACCGCCTCCACCAGTTCCAAACGTTGTTATCTGAGACATAATACCTCCACGTTAACCCTTGAATCCAAAATAAGCTGTAATGTATACTTCACCCATAGTTGCAGCTGCTGCACTCTCACGCACATAGAATCTTGTACCTTGAGCGACATGCAAAGCTCCCGCTGAGAAACTTTTATTAGATCCAACATCATAGACAAATCCTGTATGTGCTGGCATGAATTCATGGTCATTAACACCATCCCACGACAGAAACAGATCAACATCAGTGTTATTCTGCCATTTATATGAGTGACATGGATCTTGTAAGGCTGGTCCAACACCAACATAGGAAGTTCCACTGAAAGAAGTATATGCTAACGACCTTAACGGTTCAGGCATTACCCTTACGGCAAGATTTGTTGACATATTAAGCTCCTTGAGATTGATAATAACCACTTATAGCAATAAGACCTACCCCTGCTGTTCCACGAACATACATAATAGTTCCCTTGGACCAAAGAGCAGAATTATTATTTGGTTGGCTTGCTCCAAATCCACCACTAAGATCTACGGTTTGGTTTGCACCAATAATTTCATGATCAGTAACACCATCAAACGATATTATTATGACCGTTGTATTTAAATTACTTATTCTTATCTTAAAGCATGGATTGGGAAGTCCTGCAGTGTTAACAGCCTGGTATACTGCTGGATTAAGGGCAGCACTCGTGAAAGTTTCTAGAGGAACAACTTGTATAGAATTTTTTACTGACATTCTACATCCTTCCATACTTTACCAATTTTTAAATCTGATATGGCTTGCTGTGAAATAGAAAACATAGAAGATATTTCTTTTTGGGTGTGTTGTTTTGACTCTATAAGCTGCTTTATACTTTTAACTTGATCTATAGATAGTTTTTTTCCTTTTATCATTACACTCTCCTTTTTATATTTTTATCTATGCAACTATTTCTGCTTCAACAGATTCAATAGAAGAAGATTCAGATGCGGAGGCTTCTTCTTTAGCTAAGCGTTCTCTTTCCACAGCGTCTTCTCTCATCTTTTTAAAATGAGCTATAAATTCAGCCATAGCCAGATCAACTTCATCTAGCCCAGTACCCGGTATCACCGAAAAGGTAAACGGTTTCTCATTAAGCATTATGTCAAAGTTAATAAGAGTTCTAAAATTCATACATGTGACTTTCTCTAAAATGGTTAATAAATTGCCTCCCCAAGTCTAGTAAACTCAAGGAGGCAAATCTAGATGTTATGCAAGAACCATGAAATTAATATGAATATTACCATTGAGAGCTTGTGTACCAACGTTAGTTACACTAATAGTGAATCCACCAGTTCCAATTGCTGTTCTAGTAACTTGTAATTGGGCATCATTAGTACCCTCATTGTCCACACTGATAAGTACTGGAATGCTGCTAGAGGTTACAAAAGCATTCGTTATGGTTAAATCTTGAGAAGCGCTAGAAGCGAGAACCTGACCCGTTAAAGTAACTGCACCAATTCTGGCATCTAATGTAGCGGCATAAGCAGCAGCACTAACAGTACCTGCAACAAATAATATATCTCCCGTTCCATCAGCATCTAAAGCGATTCCACCCGTTCCAGAAAAAACATCTACAGAAGCGGCACCAGTGGTGGTTCCAATGGTTATTACGTTATCAATTGCGCCAGTACCAATATCAATGGTCTTGATTCCTGTACCGCCTGTACCGATTTCTACTACCTGAGCACCTGTTCCTGGAGCAATAGAAATGGTACCGACTTGAAGACCAGTACCTCCTATAGAAATGGTTCCAGTTGTCATTGCAGCGCCGACAGATACTGAACCTGCAGTTTGGGTATCGCCAATTTTTATCACGTTAGCAGCGGTACCACCTATGGAAATGGCTTTAGCTCCCGTGCCACCCGTACCCAAGTTAATAGCTTGTGCTCCTGTGCCGACGCCTATATCTATTGTACCAACTTGAAGTCCTGTACCACCAACATTAATGGTACCACTCGTCATTGCGGCACCAATAGAAACAGAACCAGCTGTTTGGGCATCACCAATGGTAATGGTATTGGCGCCCGTACCACCAAGAGTAATAACGTTAGCTGAAGTTCCTGTTGCTATTAGAGCGGTTTTAACACCAGTACCACCAAGAGCAATACCAACCGTTTGAGCTCCCGTACTATTACCTATCGTGATTTGACCGGTTTGAGTAGCTCCACCAATATCGATAGTTCCTCCAACAGTTGATGCACCAATTGCATAAACAGAACTTGGAACACCATCAAGAGTAAAACCACCAGTTCCAACTGACATGGTTATCGATGTCGCACCATTGGTATTACCAAGAGTATTTGCAGCTGCTGCGGTGGTATCTAAGGTAAATTGTCCTGTTGATGTAATGGTGGTGAATGATCCACTACCACTTGGAGCAATCAATTGCCAAGTAGCTATACCAGCAGCAACTTGAGTAAGAACATATGCATCCGGAGCGATCAGATCGATCCATAGTGTACCAGGCATATAACCTATATCATTAGGTGTTGGAATACGCTTAGCTTGAATTGGTGCAGGTGCCAGATTTGGTAACGCTGAGCTCAGACCATATCCGACTTGTTGAATAAATTGTGCCATTATCTCTCCTATTAGAGGTTTAAAATGATAGGAATTTTTCCTACTTTTCCTATATCGATGACATTCTTATATATCCACACATAACTTGCAATAAAAACTATATGTGGTATAGTTAAATATATAAATATACTTCATCAGGAGAAAAGTGTGGAAATAGAACAAAAGAAAAGAAAAACCCCAAAAAGAATAGTTTTTAATATTAACGAAGAGGATCATGAGATCATAAAACATATGGCCGCTGCACAGCGAATAACAATGAGAACCTGGATAATAAATGCTTTGGATAAGGCAGTAAAAATACAACAAGGGGTATTATAAATGAGAGAATCACACAGCCACAGTCTTTTGATATGTTTTAAGTCAGGAAAGGAAGAAAGGGTTAATGTAAATGATATGGAATGCTATCAATTGAAAGACATTTTTGCTACTGAAAGTAAGGACAAAATAGCTATTTCTACCATAACATTTGATATTAAAGAAATAGAATACATGAAATGCAATGGCCTTTGTCAGATGTTATCAAGCGTTAGAAAATTCAAAAAGGTATCTGACTCAAATACACATGCGGTATAAATAGCCGAAAAAATACGTAGGGATTTTGAATTGGGATTTAGGTAATTTTTTAGGGACAAGGGATAAAGGGACATTATGAATATCAATAAATTTTTAGTAGTTATCAGTTTAGTTGTATCGGCTAATGTATACGCAGCACAAGCATCACACTTGCAAGCAGTAATCGTTCCAAAAGATTATACTTTGCTGGGAAAAGCAAATAACGAAAGAATTAGTAAGTTTTTCTCAGGTACATCATCATCTGCGGGCTCCATATTGAAAGGTTCTATTTATGGATTGGGAGCTCTCGGTGCATTTATGCAATTTAAACATTATGGACCTAAAGTATGGCATGAATTGACTTACTTTGGCGTTAGACGTGTCACGAGCGGAGTAAATTTAGCTCCAGCATTACAATCGGCTGGTTTGCTAGCTTGTTTCGTAACTGCATTAGCAAGATTAAATAGATAATAATTCATAATTATATCAGGGCATCATCAATATAAACTTTGGTGCCCTGATAAGAAAGATACTAATAATGAATAATCTACCAATATTGTGTATAAAATGTACTGATCAATGTAATGAAAAGCGCCACAACACAAATTTTGTTATTGTAGCGCTCTTTATTCCACTTCTCGCGATAATTATTGTTATAGCTCAATACTTAAAAGGATCGAACTAAGATGGAATCAGAAACAATAAGAGGCATAGCAATATATGTATGCCTCTATATATTTATAACTATCCTACAAATTGGGTAGCAAGTTTATCCAATTCATCAGCAGATCTTTCTTCTACCAAATTTTGTAGATCAAAAGGCCTGTGTCCATTGTTTTCTTTTATTATTTCTCGCATGTTTTTAGCTTTTATTTCAGTAGCTTTATTTGTCAATTGTATGTTACGAATTATAGCCCTCTTTCCTTTTTCAGTATGTGCTAAGGTTGGAACTGTGTCTAAAAATGCTTGAAGATCCCTATCTGTTATTCTGCTTCCAAATATCGCCTTAGCGCCAGAAATAAAATTAGCTGAAAGCTTCTCGAACTCTTCTGTATCCGGATAATATTTTTTCTCTGCAAATCTTAATAAAGTTGCTATGGGTTGAACTATTGCACCAACACCAGCTCCTATAGCTGCTCCACCGGCACCAGTTGCTATACTTAATGGTCCCCCAGCTAATCCTATCGCTGTCCCAATTGCACTGCCTGCCGCAGCACCAATACCCGGAGAGACATGCTCTTCTATATTTTTTAATATTTTATAAAATGCAGCATTGGGCAGATCGCCCTTTTCTATTAATTTTAACATTCTATTAGTGTCTACATCCATTTTTTTAGCAGCTCTCTCTTGTTCAAGAGTCTGTTTATAAAATGCAGAGGTTTCTTTATCCGCTGCCTGCTGTTCCTTGTGCTGAAGAACTCTTTCTTCTTTAGATAATTTTTGTTCTTCCTTGGCTATCGGTTGAGCTATTGGATTTGTTTTGGGCTGCTCTTTAGGAAAAGGGTTAACGCCAACCGGGTTCTGCATTAACTTTTGCTGCATAGCCACTAGATTATTCCTGGCTTTTTGTAGTTCTTCGGGTGGGAATTGTTGAGCGGCCTCAGGAGAGCTTAATTGCTGTTCTAATTGTTGCATAACTTCTGGAGTATAGTGATCATCAGGTATAGACATACTTTGTTGTTGAAGAGATTCTTGGGGCTGCTGTAGTTGTTGTAAACCACTAGCTTGCTGTTGTTGCTGGGCCATTGCTTGTTGTTCATGTTGTTGTTGGCGTTGTTGACCAAGAGTTTCTAAAATTTGTAACTGTTCCACAACTGGTTTGCTCGATATTATACGAACCGTTTCTTCAGGAATTTCTGGAAATGATGATCGTAGGTCATGTTGAATTGATTTCTTATGCATACGATCCAACTTTTGATTGGCCAACTGTTGTAGACCAGAACTTAATCCCTGTCCAAGAGACTGGCCAAGATTTCTACCCAGGTTTCCACCAAAGCTCTCTTGGTTAATTATTTGTGCCATTATTACCCTCTCCTTAAAAGATCACTGAAATATTGGGTTAATGCATAACCACCAGCCCCTGCTCCCAAACCAAGACCAACTTTTCCAGCAGTAGATAATCCGCTTTTAGCTACATTTGCTCCAGCGCCACCAAGTTGAGAAACAGGTTGAGATGATTGAGCAAGCGCTTGAGCTGCTTGTCCTTGAGGAGTAGATGCCGCTCCAATTGTTGGGGCAGTTGCTTGTGCTCCTTGTGGCATCGTTGGAACTGGTTGTTGTTTATTGCCACCAAAGTAAGAAGATCCGGCACCAATAAGAGCTGGAATACCATGTTGTATAAGGGCCCCCGCAGCCTGAGGTATTAATCCTTCAGCAAGACGTTGGCCAAATCCAGGTTGTTGCGGGAAATAAAGATTCTGGTGAGCCGGCTGCAAGAGGGTATTAAGTAAGTTTTGCTGTTGGGTTTGCTGCTTTAAACCATATTCAGATTTTAACCCTGCAAGACCCGTTTCGTGTTCACCGTGGGCTGATGCTAAAGCTTGTTGATAGGCATCAGTACTAGTGCCTCCCCCAAAGGCAGAGAATCTATTAGCCAAACTTGGAACGGTATATTTCTGGAAATCTCTTCTAGATTTCTCTTCTATAGGAGCAAAATCAAACTGATTACCACCAAGTTTGTCTACAACACCCGGTAGAAGAGCTTTCATTGCGGCTGCTTGTTCTGGATTATGTAATGGAAGCTGCTCGGTTCGCGCTTGTTCACCATTCCAGAAGCTAGATTTCTTTTTATCTTTTGGGTTCAATACACCTTTAGCCATATCTTCAGCCTTTTTACGTTGCCTGTGTCCCACAACATTCTGAGCCCCAGCGAGCCCCCCACCTATTAAAGCACCTATGCCAGCGCCAATTGGACCACCAGCCAAAAAACCCGGCAGGGCCCCCGAAGCTGCTCCTCCAGCTACGCTAAATGCATTAGCCGCTCTGTGATTTGCCATACTATCTCCTATATTTGTTTCAAATACTCCAATATCACATAGCAAACATTATAATTTGTCAGGTTTGCCGTCGTAGTAATATTTACATTCGTGGCATCCACTGTCAAATTGGCCCGCAGTGACGGAATTGGTATGTAAGTAAGACCAGTCGTATCAGACGCAGTTGCGTAGATACGGGTGAAAGTCCAAGAAGAATTTGGCGTTAATCCATGAGCTACAGACTTAGTTCCTGTGTTTGGCAATGCACCAAAATTAATTACAAGGCGAGTTACTTGTCGGAATCGAGCAACTGACTGTGTCTCAGAGCTTAGCGCCGGGCTAGGAAAGAACAATTGACCATTAACAAACTCACCAAGAGAATAATAAGCTGAATCTTTAATGTTAAGTGCGGTCGCTATCGATCCAATATTCTGATAAAGACGAACAAGAAGCTCCTTAAACTCACGACTATTAACGTCAACCGATTGTATTTGAGCAACATCCCATACGTATGTATTGGGTACGAATGCTCCATTATTTGATGGTTGTATCATTGCATTCTCGCTGATGCTTTGGCGGTGTGGAGAATTAATCCTTCCATCTCAAAGGGAGACCAGGTAATTGGTAATGATCTCATTTGAACATCACTCATATACATGTAGATCTGAATGCATTCGCCGGTTGATTGGAAATATATCGGATGCCATAAACGATCCTGCTCTTGCTCAAATGGATAGAGCGTTATTGGATATGGTTTGGTTTCTAAAACTCCGTTACCCATAATCGAACCAGTTGCTTGGCCCGCTCTGAGCATCGATAATTCACTAGATGAAGGGAAGTAATCTACGGTTATCTCGCCATTTTCTGTTCTAAGAACACCGAAATCGATACGGGCTAGATAGACATTCTGTCCTTCTTTATCGTAGGGATTCCATTGTTTTGATTTGATTCTGATGTTTGAAACCCTTGATATAATACCACCGCCAGAATATGTAGCCGGCAATGTGAACCCAGTTGGCACTATAACGGTCACAGTGTCCTTATCTACTACTGAGTTGATAGGAAATATCATACGATTTAAGTTCGTTGATCCTGAGGCATTCTCGATTGATATATAATCACCGGTATCTGGAGTGCTACTTGCCTCAAGCGTGTGATCGATTATAGTCAAGGTAAGCGTAGTCCCTGATAAAGTAGCATTAGATAATTGCATGACAGGAGCATTGCGTGTCAAATCGGTGAGTATAAGGAAAGTAAATCCTTGCTGATTACCTGCTATAACGCGACGCGCTTGGGCCTGAAGGATACCGCTATTCCACGCATTTTCTGATTGACCCCATGTTGAAGGCGTTGAGTTTGCCCAGGTAATTGATAATCCCTGTTCAAAGTACCCAAAAGCCGTAATACAATCATCATTTTCTGCCCATGATCTATTCTTATAGTTGAATACCAATACTTTGTTTGGGTATGTATCAACGGTTATTTCGTTGTCAGATGGATATGTCCAATAAACCATTTCAGCAAAGTAATCACGGATACCAGCTACTCGTTCAGTCGCTTCGCTTACGTTTTTTATAGTGAATATGGTGTCGGGTATTTTGTTATCTATTCTAACTACGTTTGAACCGTTACATGAATGGACACCCGTGTCACCAATTGCTAGAACTTCTTGATCGAAGGGGACCACGGAGAATGTTGACTCTGATCCAAGCTCAGTATTCAATTGTCGCCATTCAAAGGGAACAAGATCATTACCTGTCCACGCAAGTTCATAGGTAGATCGTTCGAAGTATACAATCAGTCTATCTTTAATGAATTCTGCCGTGACTATCTCTTCAGCTGTTGGAGCATCAATAACACCCCCACCAAGGGCTCCTACCTGAGTGATTTCTAAGAAAGCGTTGGTTGCTATCGGATCACCGACCTGAGAGAAACGAGCTCTATTAACGAAGTTACTATTGGTATTCCCAGCAGCATTTACTTCAATGGTGTTAAGAAGCACTAATCTTCCCTTAAAGGGAACTATTATACGAGCCGTTAAAACCATATTACCCGCGGTAAGAACAATCGGTGTAAATGCGGTCCATGTATTCGATGCTGAGTCTAAATACCATATCGGATCATCATTACCTGATACTGCACCATTGGGATTGACTGCAAAGAAGTTGCTTACAAAAAGAGCCGTAAGAGAAGTTTGGGTGGCAACATACCTAAAAGTAGCCGCCCAGAAGAAATCTAAATTGTTCCCATGCCAGATAGGAGAAGAACCGGTTCCCGATCTTTGCCATGATCCACCGGTGAATATATAGGCAAACTGAGTGTCAAATCCATAGGTTGGTTGATTTTGAACTGGTCCGTTTTCAAAAATGGTAAGACCCATAACGGGCTCAGCTGGATAAAAATATATTTGAGTTAATGCAGTAGCACCCGTAAAAACGTACGCTCCTGTTGTGGTGTTATACGTATGGGTTGTTGAGGTGCCAGTCGTTAACATCACAACAGGAGTTCCGGTAGCCTGTACGGTAAATATTTCTGTTCCTATAGAAAATAATTGCCCTTGCTTAAATATTGCACCAGGGACTGTGCCTGTTGCATTACCTCCCGCATCAGTTATACCGACGGCAGCTCCACCGGGTAATGCAATTCTAAGGCGAGATAGGAGTTGATTGAGATTAAAAACAGCGCCGCCAGATCCCATCAAAAAAGAACCAAATCGCTTTCTAACGCGTCCACGAAAAACATAGGCATTTTCAAGTTGTGCAAACGCATCGTCAGGTATAAGCCAGGGACGCATCGAAGTATCTAGTCCAGTCTCAGATGGTGCAATAAGAAAGCGATCAAATGCCATTTTAAGCTCCTATTACAAAGTAATTAAACGTACCAGCAGCAGAAGTGTTAACGGTAATAGTAGTTGTTGAGATAGCAGACACATAAGTAGTTATTGCGCTCGTTGGGGTTATTAATGAACTATAGACAGCGGCAAACACCGGGTTCGTAGCGGCTACGGGAAAGGTAACAATGGTATTACCAGCTCCTGCAGCAGTACCAGATCCCCACTTGATAAGAACACCAGAAGGTAAGTATGTCCAACCAGTAGTAGCCTTAAGTGAACCTGTTATTGGTATTGCAGTACCCGCACCACGCGTCATCCATATATCAGGGACACTCGTTGGTAATTGGTTGAGACTCTGTAGTCCTATTTCACCTACACCATAGGTGAATGGTTGCCCAGCTAATGGACCCAAAGGGAAGGTAATTTGTGCATGTTTACCTTGATCAGCGCCATTAAAAGGAACGTGATTAACATTAACAAAGGTATCAATTGCAGCAAAGTTATTAAGTAGATCAGCTTGAGAGGTAGCGAGTTGATCAGTCGCTAACGGAATTCCAGAATTATATGCCAATTTTTTATCTCCTAATTAAGTGTTATTACTTCCACCGCCCCAGCCAAAGCCACCATTTCCTAGCCCACCAGCTTCAGTGTAAATTGTTCCAGTACGTTCATTGGTATATTGAACAATAGTTCTGCGTTGAACCAGATTCTCTTGCTTCTTGAACTCTGGCATTATCATTTGAACCGAATCCATATCCAATCTATCTTCAAGAACTTTTTTGGCAGCACCATAAGCAATATATTGCCAGTACTCTTCTAGTTCAGGGGACTGCCCAGCAGACAAGAGAGCTACAGGTCTTTGATAGACTTCTATTTGAACTCGATAGACTTGTAGTGGAACAGGACGAATTACAAATCTGTTTGCGTAGTATAACAATGCTATTGGTTGAGCTAATGATTGCGGTACGGTTTGACTATTGATAGGAATATTTGCTCCGGGCGCCAATGTAAAACTGATGTTGTATGCGCCAGTAGCATAATTGATAACTCCTGTTCCCGGCAGTAATGGCCCAAGATTTGGTATGGTTGGGGGAGTAATTAAAGCAGCCTGGTAAGCAGCACTCGCTGGATCGTAGAGATTACCGTATACCGTATTGTTACCTGTAAGTGGATCGATGACAGGAACATCAACCAGAGCAAGACCATTAAGAGCAGCATCAGCAGAGTTGAATAAAACTTGTCTTTGAAGCAACCCGACAATCT
>CAVTVH010000004.1:0-11208 GCA_963738145.1 uncultured bacterium | reverse complement strand
CTGATGCACAACCTAATAACTAAAGCATTAAAAGTAATGGAAAGCGAATTCATTAAAGGCGGTGATAAGTATAGCTCAAGTTTACTTGTAAGAGATTATATTCGCTTACAATTAGGCGCAGAGAAAGAAGAAGTGTTTGCCATTCTTTTTATGAATACCCAGCTTGAATTGCTATCATTTGATAAATTATTCAGAGGCTCAATAAGTGAAAGCACAGTTCCGCCGAGAGCAATTGCAAGGCGAGTCTTTGAATTAAATGCCGCTACAATGATACTTTGTCATAACCACCCATCGGGTAGTGTGATACCGAGTAGGTCAGATTTAGAAATGACAACTAAGCTAAAAGAACTATTTAAGCAACTAGATTGCCAGATAATCGACCATGTGATTGTGAGTGCTATCGGCTCTTATTCAATGGCCGAGAACGGGGATTTATAATTTAATTTTTAACTAAAAAGGAATTAAAATGAACGCAGTCCATATTTCACGAAATATCATTGAATATAAACGAGCCTATGAATGTTTGGGTGTACAGAATCCACCACCTTATCGAATAACATGCAAAGAACATAAAGAACTAATTAGTTTATGCAACACGATGATTGTAAAACCCACATTCTCTGATGAAGTTGGGTTTACTTCCGAACCTTTTGCAGCAACTTCTATGCTTGCATATTATTATGGTGTTCAAATTGAAGTCGTTATGATAATAGAACCCTATTTATAAGGAATTAAAATGAGCAGATATTGGGATTTAGTATTTCAGTGCGGTTGCAGCCAATGTTATATCAGACAAAAGCGATACAAAGGCGAGTACATTTCTCCGCACATAAAGGACATAGATTACATTTGCAAGCTAACAGGCGTTAATTATATATACTTCAATGCAAATCGAAGAAATGCCAATAATATGGATGATGACGAATGGTGGATGAATTAATATTCATTTTAGCGCTTAATATTATTGGAATATGGTTTATAAACTATTTTGATATACACGATTTCGGTATCGAATGTGTCTTATCGACTCTTATATTTATTCTAATCATTTATCAATTTAAAAATAAGGATAAAAAATGAAGACGATTACATTTTTGAAAGAGAGATCTCATCTTTATAAGAATAGACTAACGGCACTTGAAATAGAAGAAAAAAATGCTATGGATAGAGTTGATGAAATTAAAATTACATGGGTAAAAACATTTCATGAAATTGAAGATATGGAAAAAGCAATTAAAATCTTAGAGGAAAACAAAAAATGATAGATAACATATACAACAACATGCTAGTGCGATTGCGGGCGATGGATGAGATACAATTCCTTGAGTTGTTCCACGATATTGATGATGAGAAAGTATTAGAACGAATGATTAGTTGCGCTTTTTATTTCCTTTGCAAATGGGATGCACCTGAAAATAATATTGATTTCAATAAACTATTTCCATCTGTTGCTAAATTAAACGAAATAACAAGAGAAGAATTAGATAACTTACCTAAACCAATCATTCAAAAGGGCGCCGTAATTCAATGCTCGACAATAAGCCAACCCAACACTTTAGGTGTTAACTATGATGAAGAACACAAACAAGCAGACGACACCCAACGCCACAGAGAACACCAAGAAAACGAACGGAGGCCATATTAATGCTAAAAAAGGATATGGAAGAAAAGTTGAAAGAATACGAGGAAATATTCTCTGAATTATTGAGATGGTGCTTTCCTATTCAGTATAAAATAGATAGGAACAAAGCATTTTTCCATATAAATGGGGTAATAAAAGTGTTAGAAGAAAAATACATAAAAGGTGAATATTAATGCTAAAAAGATACTTTGGAATAGAAAAAAATGACCCACAAATTGCTCTGTTGAAAAAAGATTTAAAGAAGCAATTAGAAGACGCAATTAAAATGTACAATTACCACCTGGATAGAATGAAATATTATGATTTATTAGAAGATTCATTAAGTAGGACTATAAAATCTTTAGACAATGTAACAAAAGATATTGAAATGGAACAAGAAGGATATTAATTAATGGCAATTATCACCCAACTACATAAAACAAGATGGTGGGCATACCTGGACGACCAAGGCAAGGTTCACATCAAAAAATACATTTCAGACCGACAAATACAGAACTGCGAGCAATTGCCGTTCTGCAAAGGTATTTTTGAGCCGTTTGAGGCGTATGGCTACGAAGATGCACACCGAAAGATAGCAGTATTTTTAAGTAAAGAGCAAGAAGATGAAAAAAGGAAACTACGATGAAATTTTCAGATTTATTCAAAGATAAATATAAAAGTGAATTTCTTTGCAAATACCTAGAAACAATTAGCCGTGAAATGGCTGAACTAAAACGAAAGAATTATTATGCACAGCGAGAAATAAACGAGACCGACAGAAAAATAAAGGAAATAGAAGCTGCATATGTTGACCTTGGTGTACCTTTTAAAAGTGAATGGTGTCCAACTGATGAATTTGAGGAATATGACGATGAATAAAACAGAAACTACAATGAGTAAAATTTATAAAAATTGCATAAGGTGTTCTGGAACAGGAAAAATAAAAATAAGAAGTCCATTACTCCTAACACCTGATACTAAAAAAATGTTAGCGATTATGAAAAAACATGGTTTAAATCAATTGTCACTTGCAAAAATCCTAGATATTAGTCAAGGAACGGTAAATGGATGGCTACATAGAAAAACAAATTTACAAGGAAAAATTAAATCTATTTATTTTAGAATGTTGAAAATGAAAGGATATACATAAAATGAACGAGGGAATCTACAAAGACCTAACAAGTGAAGAATACCACGCCGATACTAATTCATTAAGCCGCAGCTCGATAATGACCTTTAAAGAGTCACCTTATCGCTATTGGGCTAAATATATTAGTGCAGATAGGCCGAAAGAAGAACCAACGCCAGCGATGATATTTGGAAGTGCGTTTCATTGTATGATACTAGAAAGTGATAAATTTAAAGATGAATTTATTATCTCCCCCGAACCTGTGCTATTAAAAAATGTTGGGAGGGCTAGATATGATGCTTATAAAGAAAATTTAGCAGAGTGTGAAAACAGTCATAGGATTACAGTTCCATGGTTAGCGTATGTTGAAATGAGAAACATGCGTGAAGCCATGAGAAACCATCCAAACGCGATGCAGTTAATCGAAGGCGCGATTTACGAGCAATCGTACTTTTGGAAGGATGAACATTCAGGATTGATGGTTAAAAGTCGTCCCGATATCCTTCATTCAAATATGGTTGTCGATTTAAAAACAGTGAATAATTGTAGTGAACGTTCAATTCAAAATGCCATTATTGAGGGCGGTTACCATGTGCAAATGGCTATGATAAAAGATGGAATTTTTAAACTTACAGGCCAAGTTATAGATAATTTTATACTTCTTTGTGTAGAAAAAGAATATCCATATTCTATCGGTATTTTTATTTTAGATAAAGAATACATAGAATACGGACAAATCACTTGCAAAAATATTCTTTTGGAAATGAAAGAATGTAGATTAACAGGGAATTGGCCTGACTACCAACCGCAAACTTTATCTTTGCCTAAATGGATTTCACTATGAACCGAGATTACAAATATAGATTTATATCAAAAATGGAAACGCCAAAAACAAAAAGTGGTTGTATAAGATATTTAGGAGGATTCTCAAAAAGCGGTTATGGCGTTTTTGACATTGATGAAAAAAGTTATGCGGCTCATAGAATCTCATATGAACTATTTGTAGGTAAGATACCTAAAAATATGTTTGTTTTGCACAAATGCGATAATAGACAATGTATAGCTCCACAACATCTTTTCTTAGGTACACAAGCTGATAACATAAAGGATATGCAAATTAAAAAAAGAAATAGTTGCGGAATTGGTGAAAGACAAGGTAACTCAAAACTTACTGAAAATGATGTGAGAGAAATAAGAGAATTAATACAAGTGGGAACCAAACATAAAAAAATTGCATTAAAATTTAAAGTCTCAGAAAGAACTATAGCTGATATAAAGTATAAAAAAACATGGATTCATGTGAAATAACATTGCAACTAATCTTATTAACGGGTATAATTATTTAACCTAAACAAAGAGGAAATGTGATGTCTGAATATCGTAAAGAAAAACTGGAACAATTAAAAAGAATGAAAGAAATGATGGATGAATTGGATGAAATGAAAGAGTGCACTGATTGCAATTGTAAAGATGACCACAACGCAAGCATCGGTGATACATACGAAAGAATTGAATTATTAAAGGTTAATTTAATTGGTAAATTAAGTGAGTTCGATGATGGTGAAGAAGTTTATTTATCTTTAATCAATATATCTCGCATAGTTGAAGCTAATATCTATTCTGCTGTAGGTTTGATATTAGAAAAAAATAAAAATACAGATGAAGTTTTAAGAGATTTAAGCGGTTCTTTTGTCTCCGCTGTTGAAGGTGTAGCAAGATTACTAAAGCAATTAAAATAACAAATGGCCAACGATTCCAATATTGGGTGTCTACTCCACCTATCTTCTACCGGATGAGTTGGCCACCAAATGCGGAGACTAACGTTGCCGCTGCGAAAGATAGAAACTACAAGGTACTATCAATCTGACAGGCCGGAAAGCACGGCCACCAATTTAACAATGAGGCGAATATGAGCGAAATAATGAAAGCGGATAATTTAGGATTTCAAAAACCTGTAGCACAAAACGAGGAAAGTGCGTTAACTCAAGCAGCTGAATCTCGCGCAGTAGCCGAGGTTCAGGCTAGTTTTGTTATTGCAAAAAAGTTTCCGCGCAATCAACACGAAAGCTACATGAATATTATTGAATCCTGTAAACGTCCTTTTTTGGCTGAACAAGCTATGTATGCTTACCCAAGAGGCGGTGCACTTGTAACTGGCCCATCTATTCGACTAGCAGAAGTGGTAGCACAATGCTGGGGACATATTGAATATGGAATCCGTGAGATTACGCAATCTGGTGGTGTTTCGGTTGCCGAAGCTTTTGCGATTGATTATCAATCTAATACCCGAGTAACTAAGTCTTTCCATGTTAAGCATGAGCGTCATACTAAAAAAGGCATTACAAAACTAACTGACCCGCGAGACTTATACGAATTAGTGGCAAACCAAGGGGCTAGACGTGTCAGAGCATGTATTCTTGGTATCATTCCTGGTGATGTTGTTGAGGCGGCTGTTAATCAATGCAAAAAGACGCTTGAGAGTGGTGAGGTGCCGCTTAATGATAGAATACGCATGATGGTGACTAAGTTTGATGAGTTAGGCGTTAAAGTAGAGCATTTAGAAAAACGATTAGGGCATAAGCTTGATGCAACCATTCCCCAAGAAGTTGTGACGCTACAAGCTGTTTATAAGTCCATTAAAGACGGTTTCTCTGGTAGAGAAGATTTTTTTGATATTGCTACTTCTTTGAAAACCGGCGATGCTGAGAATGAAATAGAGAATTTATTGGCTGAGAAAAGAAATAAGGAACCTTTGAAGTATGATAAAAAACCGAGCTAATTACATAACAACTTATGAAGCGGCGATTATCCTAGGGTTTACGGCTGACCACATTCGTAAACTCATTACCCGTGGTAAAATAAAAGCCGAAAAGATTGGCAATAACTGGCTAGTTGCGCGTAAAGATTTAACCAAAACTAAGCGTCAACGGTTTCCCAAAAAGGAGAAAGACAAGAATGGAAGCAATGAATGAATCAGCCACGATGGTTGCAAAGTCATTAGAACTCGTTAAGGACGCAAGAGAGAGGCTAGAGTGCGGTTTTGGCGTTGACACTGTAGATGAAATAATCAATTTGTTAGAAATGACACTAGAAAAGTTAGTCCATCAGCAATAGCCATGTTCCACATGGAACTCGGGAGTAGTTATGAATAAGAGATATCGCCCTTGGGGTTTTATACGCTGCAATGCCTGTAGAGCCTTCTTCCAAGCCCACTGCACCCATTGCCAGCACTGCAAGGCAAAACATAAGAGGAAATAGAATGAGTGAAGAAAAAGTAAGTAAATGGGAACTGTTTGATGAATCAAAAACTGCTGCGACAGAAAGATTAAAAGTCGATGGAGGTCACTTATACCATGTTTCTTATAAAAATAATTCCGTTGCACATTCGGTTATGTGTTTCGTCCCAGACGTAGACCTTCAACGCTACCAAGCGCATTTAAGAGATGCTTATAAGCAAGGTTATAAAGCTGGGCAAGATGACGCAAAGCATGGTATCTCTGATAATGTCTAAATGTCCACGCTGCGGCAAAGAAAATGCTGATATTCATACATGTACGCCTAAGAAATATCGAAGCGAATGTTGCAATGCGCGAGTGTACGCATGCGGAGGTAGGTTTAGAGTAGCAATGGAACTTGCTATTAAAGTTCCGGCTGGTCAAACGATGTATTCTGAATGTGCGAAATGTAAAAAACCTTGCAACTTACTTTGATGGTGAGCGGGTATGACGAGGCTCGTACCCGCTCATGCCATGACATTAACCGCGTTTTTTATCGCCGTCTTTGCCTTTCCCATCTTTACCTTTTTTACTCTTCATAAATTTCACCCTACATCAAGGAGATGTTGAGGAATTAGAATATTCGAAACTTCGTTATTTATCAATGTTATTTGTTGGGAAGTGTATTGCGAGAAATGCTCTCTGGGTTTATGATTCAGGTGTGAACAAGTATCAAAAACCCAAGGAACGGTAAACTTCATGGCAAATAATACCAATTTAATAATACCTAAGCAACATAAAGCAAATTATCTAGTTTCAACCTTTCTTGCGTCAGAAAAAGCGTATGAAATTGACTTGCACCCTTTCGATGTAAATATTCTTTATACAATGGCGCGTTACTTAGATATGCCACTAAATATGTGTTGTTTAAAACAACCAAATTTCGCTAAAGAATGTCGTATTGGATTAACCCCATTCAAAGAAAGAACCCTTTTTCTTTTTGAAAACAAGATAATTTTTAGATTCATGCGTGGAAAACTGTACAGATATGAACTAGGAGAAGTGATAACTGGAATGGTCAATAATTGATTTTGAAAGTCGTGTGGCGACTACATGTCTTTTTTTAGGGGGTGCAAAAGAGGACACGCAGTCGTGTGGCGGCTACGTGAACAGTCGTGTGGCGGCTAGTTAACAGTCGTGTGGCGACTGCGATATAAGAATAATAAGATTTAGGATTAAGATTAAGAAACAACAACAGGCGTGTAGTCGTTTTTTTATAAAAATAAAAGGAAAACCAAGTGCATGAGACAAATGAGTTTCTTACCAGACCCTCCGTACAACGTGAAATGGCCGGTGGAGCATACGTTAGCCCACAGGGCGCTGGCATTGCTTATGACTGGGCGCAAGCTATCGCACCCGCAATTCGAGAAGGTGACGAAGTCTTGGCGGCTTGCGGCGCATATCCATACGCTCAAGAAGCTAGGCTGGCCGATTGAAGTGGAGGAGCGGAGTATGAAGGGGCACAACCGATACTCGAAAGAACGGCACTACGGCGCGTATTACCTACCCGCTGAATTCTTTGAAACGATTTACGGGAGGTAGTTTCAATGGAATGGACTGACGACGAAATAAGATTTTTAAAACGTCATTACTCAAAACAAGGAAGAACATGGTGTGCTGCTAAATTATTAAGAACAGAAAACATGATTAGGAGTATGACGCACCGTTTAAAGCTAAAACAAGATAGAACCTCTGATTTTTTCAAAGACTGGCAAACGCGTGCAAAAAATTCAAAAGTTGGAAAGAAAAGGCCAGAGCAAGCAAACGTCATGCTTAAAAATCATGCTGATGGTAAAATGAAAGCAACAGAAGAAATGAAAAAACAAATGGGGATTAGAACTAGAGCATGGATAAAAGAAAATGGTCATCCAAGGGGCATGCTAGGTAAAAAGCATACAAAAGAGGCAAAGATTAAATTTTCAAAGTTGAGCAAAAAGAGATGGAAGGAAATGGGTGAACAACAAAAAGCCAACAGAAACAAAAAAATGTTGAAATCTAGGGTTCTAAATGGAAATTATGCCACTAATCGTAAACATGGCTCATGGAAAGCCGCCTGGCGCGAAATAGGAGGGCATAGGCGATACTTTAGGAGTAAATGGGAGGCCAACTACGCCAGATACCTAGAGTGGCTTAAAACGCAAAATTTGGTGCTTGCGTGGCAACATGAACCTGATGTGTTTTGGTTTGAAGGAATCAAACGAGGATGTGTTAGTTACTTACCAGATTTTAAAATCACAAATAACGATGGTTCTTTTGAGTACCACGAAGTGAAAGGATGGATGGACACTAGAAGCAAAACAAAGATTAATCGCATGAGAATATATCACCCTAAAATCAAATTGGTTGTTATAGCTCAAAAAGAATACAATGAAATTAAATTAAAATTGAGTGGTTTAATTCCTGATTGGGAATAAGAATTGACTCACTATGAGTTTTGTACAATGATTATTGCATTGCCTACCAAGGAGCTTGGATATGTCTCATTCCCCAGAACAATCACGCAAGAAAGCCGAAGCCCGCGCCGAAGCAATGCACCACCACAAGAATATGGCTGTTGATGGCAAGCATGATGATATGCCGATGCACGAAAGAATGTACAAATCTTCGGATATGGCACCTAAGTATCGTGCGGAGAGTGCCCACGAACAAGAAAGCGAACGCCGTAAAGTGTATAGCGAGGATTAATCATGGAACTCTACGAACTCAATAAATACCGCGATGAAAAAGACCACCAAATGAGCAAAGGTCATTTAACAGCGCATGACAGAGAAAAAACCGCTTATCACCGTTATGGGTTTTTAAATACCGAAGATAAAATGTATCATTCCCCAGAACGACCTGAAACAATGGAAGGAGAATACTAATGAATGACGCAAACCACGGTCGCCCAATCGGCACCAAGCCTCAAAAAGAATTACGCAGCGATACTGCTACTTCACATGACTCCGCAGCATCAATTCAACGCGGTGGTGGAGAAAACCCAAGACGCATGGCGGCGAAGGTGATGATTGACCGTAGTGTCCGTGACCACGATGAATCAGGTTACAACCACAATGGCGTTATCTCTGACCCTGAATCAGCGATGGGAAATAACGAACACATGCGTAAGATGCAAGCCCGTGCGATGGGTATGGGTACGCCGGAGCCGGATGGTACTTACCGCGGTTAAGTGTTGAGTTTAAGTGTGTCTCTGTAATTGCTCCACATTTTTTTCATACAGTCATCACACTTCTTCCAAAAAATTGGCTTACCATTTTCAAAGTAAGCCAAATACTTCAATTCAATTTCTTTCTCACAAATTACGCAATTCATTTTTAGTTATGCACCATATCTTTCTTGCATACCTCGTAATCACTAGATGAAACTTTCTTTTCAGAAACCGTTTCAACTATCGGCTGAACAATAGTCCATTCGTGGTCTCTATCCATAATAAATACACTTGATTCAGAAATCATCACTCCCTTTTTACCTTCTTCGAACACTTTGCATTGCACAATCCAACCACCAATGACTTTTACTCTGCGAGTGCTTTTATCTAATTCTTCCCAAACAAACTCAATCTTTTTTCTCATAAAATACCTTATACTAATAAAAACAGGATAAACAAATGCGTAAACATAAGAACAAATTACTTTTCGTAGTTCTAGTCACAATCGTTTACGTCATACTTAAAATATATGTTATCAATACACTGAACAAGAATGACGATAACATACCAGATATTATTCCGGTGTTACTAATAGACCAAGACTAAAATAATAACTTAAAAATATCTTTTGCTGATGGATGTAGGTTATTAAGTTTGTATTGTTTAACTAGACTAATAGCCAATTCTATATCGGCCAATATGGTTTCTGGGTTTGGATTAGCCGCGGTTTGGGCAATCGCTGCCACTACTTCAACTCCTGGTGAATTAGGTGCAATATCAGTTGCAACTTTTAATAAACCACTTTCAATATCGTTCATATAACATCCCTTCCCTATATTAATTATTAAAACCATTAACGCACTAAAACCAAGTAGACCAACTAAAACAACAAACACATAAAATGTATTCAAAATCCACTCGGAGCTTTCCATTATTTCTTCTTCCCAAAACATCCAGCAGATTTTTCTTTTTCAACTACCTTAATATTACCAATATTCAATACATCATCAATGTCTAGCACCTTATCTTTTGGCGCATAAAATGTTGATTTGTTTTTATTTGCGTAATAGTCGCGCCTTAAATCATGATGGAATGTAGTGTGTTCACGCTCATGTCTTGGTTTCATTTTTATCTGCTCCGATGCATCTAGATTTAGGAAAAACATCCGAAAGTAATTTTAACAAATCACAGAAATTATCTGTACTCCAATATTTTGTTTCATTATAATCACTATCTTGTGTTCTTATATTACAATCCCATTCATCGTTGAATTTAGATTGATATATTTCAATTATTACTTTCATTTTATCACCTTTTGTTTACCCCTCAAGCCCACTATTACCTTCTTGCTGGCATCAGCAAAATGGTTAATGGACTTTGAGTGTAAGCAAAACTATTTTACTTCACCAAGTAAGCACAAAGATTTAATCGCATATTGAAGCGATATTTCTAAATTGGTTCTTGCTAAAGCTATCGTGCGTAAAGCCGCTTTGTCTTCCGTATATTCCGATGCAACTTTCAATGCTTCATCTAAACTCATATATTCTTTTCTAATTCTTGTCATTTTTTCAATGTAACCTGGCTGTATATCGGTTATAAAATCTAATCTAATATTCATTTTTTGCGCCTTTTATTAAAAAATAATTAATGTGTAAGCAAAACTAATCAATACTCTGGCAATTAGTGCCATCCATATTACATATACTATCCTTTCAGTAAGTTTCAGTGTAGCGCATTCCTAGCGCGTTATAGCTATGCGTTGTGCGTGCCTCTGTAACAACATTAAACCCAATTACCATCAAACAAACTAATATTACTTTTTTCATATTACGTGCCTCGTTAAGTTAAAGTTTATATCTAGCAGCAGGCCGCAGAGTATGCACTGCTTCACGTTCTTCGGGTGTTTTAAAGGTTTGAATTGGTGCGTACATGATATTAATTTCTTACCATTACGGCGCGGAAGCAGCATCAAAGTTTTGCCTTTCTTCATTCTATTCATAATCTCTATTTGGTGAGTTACTTGGGGCATGCTAGG
>CAVTVH010000003.1:0-20289 GCA_963738145.1 uncultured bacterium | reverse complement strand
AGATCGGAGATCCGGGGATAATTACATTAGGCAAAGAATTTAACTCAATAGTTCCCCATTGATTAGGAATTCTAAAGGCAATTTCTTGACCCACTTCAAAGTTGTGATACTCTGCTGTTGTAACTGTTGTACTTGCTCCCAATGTAATTGCAGTAATCACATTGTCTTGAGGAACATAAATGAAAGGGTTAAGAACCTTTCTAACTTTAGCTCCTGCTGGAGAAGCACTTAAATTTGTATAAGCTGCACTGCTACTATTCCAGTTAACAATAAAATTGTCAGCATCTGTAATAGTAGTAATTGTAAAGTACACACCATTCATTTGTGGCATACCAGTCGTTGGAGACTGAAAAAGACCCTCAAACAATACAGTGTCACCAACTACATATCCATGTGCTGTCACATCAAATGAAGTGGTTGTCCCCTTAGTAGATGCTACAACTTGTTTTAATGCGCCAAACTGAAGAGCTAATCCTTGTGAGAGAGTTGAAATCCCACCAGTGGCTATAATGTTAAAGCTTGCTGCTTGTGGCTGCTGCGCCATAGCCTTCAACCATTGTTGGATTGGTAGTGCCGTCTATTAAGCTAGAATCCCACCATGCTCTTGTAACTTTTGTTGTTGCAGGAGTTTTGATATTGGTATAATTCCAAATCTCAACAAAATCGGGCTGAAATGGCAAACGAACATATTGAGTCGTTCCGGTAGCTGTGAAGTTACCTTTTGCGATACGTGAATATTCAGTCATCCTACACCCCCAAATTTGAAATGCGTGTGCAAAGCAAATTACGAATTCCGGTATCTTGAGTCAAAGCTTGAGACTGAGCGAATTTAACCGCTAGAGTCGCATTTTGAGCCAACATGCCAGAATAGTAAGGATCACGATAAATTAGATTCATCGAAAACCCATCTTGGTTGATGTGCGTAATCGCTTGTTTACCTAAAATCGTGTTGTAATAGACATCAGTTGCTACCCCGGACGAGTTAATAGCAGCACCACGTGCAACAGGAGCTTCTGAACTTGTCAGAATCCGTGTGTTGAAGATAGAGCCATACTCACTCGGAGCCGCTGGAGCTGAATGAGGATAATTCCAAACGCTTGTAAAGCCACCCGGAGATGTTCCTGCCATGCTATCAAAATCTGACTGCAATTCAGTCGATGACAAGCACATGTAACTCGATCTGATTGGCGTTGTGCCGAATTTCAGGTCACCTTCTATACCAGTTACAAACTTATAAGCATTGTTAGTATCAAGAGTCGTAGCAACTAAGCTAAAATCTGATACACCAAGCCCAGCCGGGTTATACCCGTTTGTGTAGCCTCCAGCGTTTATTTGCGACGCAGCAGAGATAATATAATCTCTGAGAATTAACAACCTGTTACTTTATGACCAATAATTGCTCGCGGTCAATTATTGGCGACCTACTAGTTTCCTGTAGATTCACTCCCTTTCGTTGGAGTGCTCGGACTGTCGCATACCATTTTCGTAATGTCACGAGAATGATCCCTTTCACTCAGTCTCTCAGGCTGATTATTTTTCCAATAACATTTAGCACATAGTCCACATTTAGATTGAATGTAAAAACTTTTGCAATTGATGCATAAAAACATAATCTTGCCCCCTGTCGGCATATCTTTCAACTTAGCCTTCCAAGTCAATCAGAAAAGGTTTATCGAGGACTTAACTCAATCCTTGGCTTGACGCATTGCTACGGCTAACCTTTCGGATACCCAAGCAAGTACCATTTATGCGGCAAGCAAAGAGAGCATACTAAAACCCTCTTGATCTTGTAAAATAACTTGTTCATTTATAATACAACCAGTACCGAAGAAGGCCATTTGAGCATCTATGATGTCACGTTGTGGCACTTGAGCGGGAGGGTCTATTCCAGAATTTCCCAACTGAACCGTTGGTGGTTGTAGTGCACGTGGACGCATAAAGCGGCATGTGGTTCCACCATTGGCAGGCATGCTTACTTTATCGGCAACTGTGATGTAATTCATTGTGGGAGTAGGAACATAGAGCATTGCAGGTGCTAAACTCTGCAAAATCATGGGCCCTAATGCGCCTGTAGTAGTAATCGACATATAACCCCTAAGGTTAATGCTTTTACTTTCTATGACATAAGGCAGGCGACACCTAGACTAACGCCCTTTCTTGACATAGTATGAGAGTGCGAATCTCTTACGCGAAATGTTCGTAACGCTGAACTGCGAGGGGCAATCCTAGAATTTTAATTTATTATTGTCAATAATGTTTAACAAAGTGGGTTACGAATGTAACCCACTCATATTTTAAGGTATTGGGCTTGACTTCTGGATTTTCATAGGTTCTGCATTTTCCCTATCATGTTTTACTTTGATGGATGCAAGATCATAAAATACAATTACCAAATTCCCTAGCAAAGGAACCAGAAGAGCCATACATCTTAAAAAAGACTTGTTCTTTAAATGGGTAAAATAGTGACTAGATTCAACATATTTTACATCCGTGAAGGGTACAACAAGGCACTTTTGAAATAACACAACAAGGTTTGTTAATGTGCTCACAACAGGTATATAGTCCGCCAAGACATCTATGGACACTAAAGGACTAGCAATGTTGCTAATAGACATATGAAACCTCCTAAAGTTAAACAGTCGTATTTTCTAGGATTTTGTCTTTTTTATCCATAACTTAATCTTTTCTTTCTCTTCCATAGAATATATCATCAATAAATTTATCTTTTGTTAATTTATATTTCCATTCTTCCCAGTCACTTAGTAAAGCCCAAATATCTTGCTTAGTCATATTTATTGACTTTGTATCTATGCCAAAATTAAATAATGGGGATGAAGGTTTTTTCATAATCAAATTATATTCTCATTCTTTTTTGTAAATCTTTCATTTTGTCGTAAGCATTTTTTTGCCCTGATTGTGAAAAATCCCCTACTTGTGAATATGGTGCACTTCCTACAACACCGGACGGCTGATAGTATGGGGAACGCCTGTTTGCATCTACTTTCTCCTGAATAGTATTCTCTTTTACTTTAGGTTTATCCACACCCAATTCTTTTATAGTCTGATAAACTAGCTTTTGCCTTTCAAACCCTTGAGGCATTCTCAATATGTTCTCAGCCAGTTTAGGGTGTTTCCTTGCAAAATCTTCTGAGTACGTATCGAGGATATTATGGAAATCCGCATTATTTTCTAGAAAAAATTCCTGTTTTAGTTCTTCTTTAGCTAAGTACTTAGCTTGATCCATTGCTGATTTAATTTCTTTCTGTGTATTTTGACCAAAACGGCTAAGTTTTTTATCCAATCTTTTATGATCTACATATGGGTCTGAGGTATCTTCTTCTTCTTCTACTTGCTGTGTCCTGCTAGACATTTCTTGCACTTGTCTTTCTAATTCTTCTCGTCTAGCTGCTTCCTGTGCAAGTGCATACTCATATTTCTGACGCATCCTTCCTAAATTCTGCTCTTTATCATTTTGGATTGCTTCCTGATCGTTCTGTGGTATGTTTTGCCCATTTTCTGTCATAATGAAATTTCCTTTTTACATGGATTTCCATAAGATATACTATATATAGATAATACAATCAATATGTAGTACTCTGAAGTCAACATAGGGGCATTGATGAAAATAAACCGTTTAGAAACACATGATAGACACCAACATTTCACGAAACAAGATTTTGATATAGGCGCTTGCTGTCAAAACCTAATCGACCAGAGGCCATTTGGTGAGCACCCTTTTTATATATTTGCACACCCACGAACAGATGACGATGGATTTAGAAAGCGTATGATCTGGCAACCTAGATTGACTAGGCCATTTCCACAAACGAACTCAATGCTGTTTAAGGCTTACCCAGGAACGGATGAGGTGAAAATCTGTTGGATTATTCCGGCAAGAGAGCTATGGGGTCAATATAAAAAGGGTCAAGTATGCGAAAATTTGATGATTGATGAATTTATTGATACTTTCGAAAATAATCGAAACATCCTGAAAAAGCCTGAAGAAGATGATTTTTCAGATGAAAAGATTAATCAGATATACAAAGAGTTAAGCCAATCAGCCAAGGCTAAAAAAAACAAAGGTTCTTTATTCTTAGAATTTCCAAAACACATGAGGTTTCAATGAAACTTAGTCCCCGAGAATTGATGCTGAAATTTCCTTGTTTAAACAAATTCAAAGACCACGAATGGTTTTCTGAAGAGGCAGTTAAATATGATTGTAATCATAAAGAGTTACCGATGAAAATTACACTTATCCTTATACAGGATATGCTAAAATTCATCGAAGAAACCAAGTTCACAAATAGATGGGAAGAGGGATTTAGTTTAAAAATACGTTTACAGCATGCTAGAGACCTGTTAGCCTTCTTCTGTGCAGACACAGAAGAAGAGAAAACAGTGAAAGGAACTAATCTTCAAATATCTCCCACTCACTCTTTACAAGAGTAGAGAAAGGTAATGCAGGTGATAGGTCGCTTTCATCTGCATTAATAACACTATATCGTGTCTTTTTTTTCCCAAAAACTTTTACTTCCTGCTCTTTAACACCAATATACGCCCCTTCTGGCCACGTTACTAAACGTACTTTATCACCGTCTTGCATGCACTCCATTGCTTCGAAAAAATCCATAACTTAATCCTCTTTGAAAATCTTAAAAACTAAAATTGTGATCCCTGCACAAAACATAAAAAGTATGTACAGAAACATAGGAGCCATAAACATTAAATATTTTTCCATCATGCTAATGATCTCGGCGGTGTGTTTAAACCTTTTTTGGATACTGGAACTATGCCGACAGAATTAGATCTCATCTTTCCTATTTTATTTTTTATTCCAGAACCATAGTTATCACCCATAGGTGCGGAATCGTGGCTAGTGTGCCATTCTGCGGTTGGTTTGCCATTCTTTACATGTGCTTTTTTCATTTTTAAACCAAATTTATCTTTTGATTTCCGTCAAATTGAATGAACCTATGAGTCTTCTTGTCATAATCTCTCATCCAATGCTTTTCACCTTCCACAAAACCAAAATTTAGAGAGTCTTGCTTATCTTCCTGCAAAACCCACCCACTTTCAGTCATATACTTGATGATCTTTTCTTCCCATTCATCTTGATTCATTAGGTGGCCTATACACTGATTCATAACCACTGTCTTCATAACCCATACATTTATTGCATTTTGCTAAGAATGCTTCTCTTCCTATCAATGCCGTTTCAGCAGGAACTCCGCATTTGCAGTATACAATTTTACCTTCTGAATCAAATAAATATGCTTCTACATTCATTCTTCAATATCTATTGGTAAATTCCTTCTAGGTACTTCATCAACTCTCATTTGAGGTGGTCTGCCCTTCGGCACTTCACCTTTCATACTATGATTAAATGTACCAATAGGCTGAGTTTTACCTACTCCATGATGCCAACCAGCATTTATAAAACAGCTTGATCGCTCATCATATGGTGGCTGGTCAAAATTCCAAGGGGATTTAATTTTTTTCATTTAAATTGTCATCCTCTACACGTTTAAATTTAATTGACATATGAGCATATTGAGCCAAACAAGAAGATAAATATGAAGGTCTATAGATATATGAAAAATTATCTGATGAATCTAATATAAGATACTTCATTATTAATTCTAACATATCAGGACACTTATTTTCCATTAGGTATAGGACGTATTCTTTAAGCATTTTATTTTTTTCTGTTTGTACTTCTAGAAATGATTTATCTTCCTTAAACATCTTTGTTATATAACCAAAATTTTCATTTAGGATATGTGGTTTGCCATCACAAATGGGATCATCCATTAACTTATACCTATTTTTGAGTATAACCTTGTATAAAAGAACACCGGGCACTTATACCGTCATAATTTAGCACCCGGTATTTGGAGATTGTAAGGATTGAACTTACGGCCTTCTGCTTGCAAAACAGATGCTCTACCAATTAAGCTAAATCCCCTATATTTAAAAAGACACATGTTGATTTCGATACAACGACCTCCTAAAACAGTTTTCACCTCTGCTAGGTGCTCTACCTCTGAGCTAATATGCCATACGTCCTGAGTTTATTTAGCCTAGGATAACTCAGGCAAAACCTTGCATCTTTCTAAATAATCGTTACTAGTAGATTAGTTAGATCAGCACTATCTAGTCGTGACCACTGCCATTTGTACTTTACGTGACATCGTTTTAAGATTTCTATTTATACTCGCAATCCTCAATCGAGATAGGCTCTAATTACGATAACCACTCTTTTGCGGATGGCTTTTCATCTTTCCATCATTGGCTTTCTGCATGCTGTGAATAGCTTCGGTTGTATCTTCGTACTTGCCTAAATGTCCTGCACCTTCTGCCGAATGTTCATCTTTCGTTTTCGCACCTTCAGGGAATACTGAACCTTTAGAGTGTCCACCAGCCCAAAAACTATGGTCATTAATATGTCTTCCGCTCATAACATTCTCCTCGTTTATTTTTATTTTATATCTTCTTTATGTATAACTGCAAACCCATAAATTTAAATGTATTATATTGCTTCCTGATTATTTTGAGAAGGCAATTGTTGAGTCATAGGTGTGTTAGTCATGATCTGTTGAACAAATCTTTTTGATTGTTCGTCCCTTTCTATCATGGCCCTAGCATTGTCTTCAGCTTCTTCTTCATTATACTTTATTGAATCTAGCTGATTAGATCTTATAAAAGTCTCCACTTCTCCAAATTTCTGAATCGCTTCAAGCATTTTCGTTAGAGCGTCCATTTTTTCTCTAGTAGAAATAGCATGATTTTTGCTTATCTCAGAAATTCGTTCTTCGTATAAGCCTACATTTGAAGCACTTCTAGAATCCCTTTCACGTGCCATTGACAATTGATTATGAATCTTACTCATCAATTCTTTCATCTTCATCTCTTCATATGCGTGCTGAATATTCTGTTGTTCCGCCTGTACTGCTTGCATTTGCATTTCTTGATGCTGTAGAAATTCAATGATCTCCGCTTTACCTTGAATATTCATATCTTTGATAATCATGCTAGGAGGTATTACTTCACGACCAAATGCTGCATTTATATCCATCATCTGTTGAGCTTTTAGGTTCTGCTGTGTCGGTGTAAGAAGACCCTCTTCAACCACTGTATGATATTTGCTAAAAATACGGCTGTAGAAGTGTGGTGAAGGCTCCTCACCTATCATCATGCCTACTTTATCAGCATTCCAGTTATTTAGAGCAATATTAAGCATTTTATCACCGACTAAACGCAAAGCATAATCCCATTGGTCAAAGTATTTTTGAAATACCATTAGATTAGCTGCCATTTTCATCAACTGAGTAAGTGTGCTTATCTGCTTGTCATTCTGTCCTGCCCAATTTTCCAAATTAATTCCGGCTGTTTTCCATATAAGATCATCCATTTGTTGCGCCAATTCGAGGTCAGATTGTGGCACCGCAGACGGAATAAGCTTTTCACAATCAGTAAGTTCATATCCCTCGTTAATAATGACATCCCACCCTTGACCTGATTTTTTGAGGTTATCCTCATTAGCCACAGCTCCTACTTTTCTCTTCCATCCCGCGTTAATAGTCGCCGAAACAATATCATTATTTGTGATGACTTTGTAATTAAAAAGAAATTGAGGGTCGCGCATAGTACGAATAAGACTTCTAACGCGTAAATCATAATAGTTAATATGGGGTTCATAATTCCAAAACACTGGTATGAAAGGGCATCCCATACCGGTGCCTAAGGGGTTATCACCTTGATACATCAGCTGATCATTAAGCACTACTGCAAGTTTCCAAACTGGTTGCTCAACCTCAACGACTTGCATGCCTTCCATGCCACTCATAATCTGCTCTAATTGCTCATCTCCACCGCCAAAGTCAAAGAACTGTTTTCGCTGTTCGCTGTAAAGCCGCTTTACCTTCTTTTTCCATTTATACCATACATAGGAAACAACCATGAGGTCGTTACGAGCCATATTATAATTTTCAGGCAAGAAGTAGAAGCTCCCGTAACGTTGTGGAGAGCCAGCCATAGGTGCAATGTTTGCAAGCTTATCAGGGAATCGTTCTTCGGCTTCTTTTTTTGAAATATATTCCTGACACCAGACAAATTGCGCATCAGACATATCAGGTTCTCGGAAATAGGGATCGACCAAGAATGAGTTGTACTCCCAGATCTTAAGTTTAAGCTGGCCCTGTGCTGCATCATCACCCGTATAATCGAGATACGGTTGTGCAAGCACCATCCCGGATATAGCAGAAAGTTCACACGCTTTGCTAAATTGCTCATGAATGGCTCCTCGCATGCATACAGATGTCATTAGTTTAGTGTATTGGTCAGTTGTATGCGGGTCGCTACCGTCGATGTTTTGAAATACAACGCTCTTCCTATGCTGCCTTTGATACCCTGTAATCATGTTTACAGGCTGTTGGCATAAGTTAAAGTAATATTGTTGGTAGGATGTTGTAGGGCTAAAGTTGAAATATCGGTTTACAAATGTTTGTGAGCCTGCATAAAATAATGTGTCAATATTACTTTGGTTCCAACGACTTTGTTCGACAGGTTGAAATTTACTATATAAATTATCTAGCCATTGCCTAACATTACCTTGATTGGGCTCTAATGAATTATTCCAAGGGGCAGTGTAAAGAGACAAGATTGCACCTAAAATAAAGAGTTTTATTTAGGGCATTTATAGGCTCGAATGGACTTAAAAGCAAGTTTGATTTAATAATTCGATTATTATTGTCCTAGATGTCTTTGTCTTATATCGACTGCGCCTTCAGGCTGATAGGGTTTCCTAATATCTACGTAACCTTTCTCTTTTTTCTTTTTTTGCTGCTTATCATCATATTGTTTTTGGCAGGTTGAAGCACTATGTTCAATTGCCATACACAGACCTAAGGACTGCAAAATTCTACCAACAATAATGATCTCACCTGTTCCACTTGCAATTAAGACGCAACCAGCGATAAATGATCCTACACTAAATGTTATTTTAGGAGGTACGTCATCGATGGACCAAGGAGCAACCTGCTGACTATATCGAACATTATCCATTAATTGTGTCTCGTCATACATATTTAACGACATGATAACCCAACATTTATTTGCTAGGTCTTCACAAATAAAATCATCTTCATCTTCATCTCTGTAGCAATAATTATTCTGCTTAACTAAGCTATCCCTACTCTGCATATATTTTGAAATCGAGTTAACCCACTCATCATTTATACTTTTGCCAGCTAGCGATTTATAAGTAGTCACAAACTGTTGTAGACAACTATTTAAATGTACATTTTTTCCAGTGTATGATTTTATACACATACGGAGTTGTTCGATTTGTTGGAAAATATAATCGGGTGATGCATAAGGATTGTACACTAAATTGTCTATACAATCATTAAGTTGTCTGTAATCTGCTTTGTAGGACATATTTACTACATTTACATTTGCCAGCAATGGTATGCAATAAATAGACAGACTAACCACAAAACAAGAAAAGATACATCGAATATAATTTGCCCTTGTTCCCATTTTGAAATCCCTGTTTTTGATAATCTCATACATACTTGTCCATACTGCCATGTAGCAAACAGGGCGCTGAAATACAACATAACTTTCATAAGTCTTCCTGCTTGTGAGTTCCTACCAAAATACCCGTAAAAGTCATTTTCAGTCAATACTTTTTTCTTGTTGTCCGATCTTTTTCCTTAGTTTCTCATTTTCTTTTTTCAAATTCTGTACCTTAGCATTTAATCTAGCGTTAATTATTATATACCAAATAATACTTAACTTATAGCATAATGTTACAAATGTGTTTCTTATTATATTCATTATCTTACTTCCTCGTTATTCTTTCTTCCTCTTCTTTCACTCCCTGCGCTATTATCTTGTCAAAATCTATCTGTTTGCCATGTGTAACCGCAATAGGATTGCCTTTATTCCATTCATCAAATAAATCACCCATCTTAATTTTCAGTCGATTTAAATCAGTTTTGCATGTTTTGCGAATGTTTTGAGGCTTTGATGTAGGATTGACTGGACATAAACTATTTTTGCATACAATTGTTGGCATCCATGTTTGACTGTCAAAATCAAATTTAACACTTGGGAGTGCCTTACACCACGGGCAAGGATGAAGAGGATAGAGGATTTTATTCACCTGGTTTCTCTGGCCTATATAAAGGTTTCCAATGTGTCACGCTTGCGCATTTTTCCGACTCCAGACTATACCAAGAGCTAGAAGAGTAATTGAAGTAGTCTTTATACTCCTCATCTGTCAATGCTAGCTGAACGATTTCAACATCTCGTCCTTTAAATAAACCCCACACAGGCGTTTTAGGTGGCTTCTTTTCATCAGCTTTGTACCATCTATCTATCATAAAAATCCTGCCAGTAAATACCCATTAAAATGTACTCCTATGTCCTATTCCAATTCTTTTATACTGACCGTAACATGCTTACCTTTAACTCTTTTATACAAGTTCAAAACCCTTTCTTTTGATCCCCAGCAATATTTATTCACAAAATCTTGTGTGTGCCACCAAAATTGAGGATCATTTAAATCCAAGTAGCTAGAAAAAATCCAAAAACCCCACTTGATTGCATACATCCCATCATCTCTTTTAACGATTCTCATTAAAATGTACTCCTATGCCCTGTAAAACGGTCTTTTAGATAATCATCCGGCCTATGTGCATATGGATTATACACGGCTACTTTATGTGTTGCAATAGCATATCTGAGGGCATCTACAGCGTGATCTCCGGTTTTTATCGGCTTGTCATCACCCCTTTCAGAGGCTTTCTTGTCCCAAACATAGCTCTCGATCTCTTTTATCAGGTTTTTACAATGAGGTCTGATTGTAAGATCCCCTTTGCGCATCTCACTTGTTACAATCGTGATTCCATCCAATACCTCATTATTAGCGTCAATGGTAGGCATTTGTAGCCTTTGCATCTCGCGCTTAAACGATGCTGCGGACGGATCAATATATATTTGACGTACATTATAAGGCTCAAGAAATTTCTGTACATCCTGAGCAAACTCAGAATTAGTTTTCCCGCGCTCACGCGCTTTTGGATCCCAGTAGTACTCATCCTCTACCCATAAGTGCTTTCCTGTTTGCGTATACCTGCCGGTGCTTACCCCAATAAGCACACAAGCAAAAGGATTACTGGCACCGTAGTCTATTCCGGCAATATAGTACTCTGCCGCCGGAGGTTTATTAGTGCAATGTAGTCGTCGTTCGAAAAAGTCGAAAATGGCGCCCTCCGCCAAGCACCAGAGTCCGAGGTAATTTCTTTTGTAAAAAACACCCGATAAGCTATTTTTAATACGGTCTTTAAAGTCTTGTGGTACGTACGGGTTGTCGTCCAATGTAATTTGTATTTCATAATAGTTCTTGTCGCCTTCTTTTGCCTTGTCAATCCACTCTTTAATTTTGTGAGTCGGAAAAGATGGGTTGCATGTAGCATGAGCTTTGCTGTGAGCACAAGACAAGCGAGTATCGATCATATCAATAATAGACTCTGGATACAACGTTATTTCGTCACAATATGTTAAAGAGTGTGTGTCACCCTGAAAGTTGCCGATCGCCCCTTCATCTTTTGCGCCTAGCACGGTGATTACTTTGTCCCGAAAATATAGCTTTTTACCACTCCAAGTGCAAAAGGGTCTAAACATCTCAAACTCTTGAGATTCCATAATTTTGCGAACCACATTCCGGTAAGCTGTATCAAAAGTATGCCCAACAATATAAATAGCGCTATCAGGACAAGCAATAGCGTCGGTGAGGAAGCGAAAGATGCTACCCACCGTTTTACCACTTCGTACGGGACCATGTGCTATATTCCATTTTGAGGTTGCATTTTTTATATACTCTAGTTGACGGGGTGAAAATAAGTTATGTGTCATTATTTTTAAACTCGATGGCGATTTGCCCAGGAATCATAGCCCATTCTTTCCATTCACCAGTGTCAATCATTTGTCTCTCAATTACCCATGTATTAGTTTTAGGGTCGGCTGTGATCCTTAAATTGGCAAATATTTGAGGTCCAAAGATTTTGTCTATTATAACAGACTCATAACCAACTTCTACTCTTATCTCCTTCATCTTATCCCCATTCGTGACAAGAGCACTGCTTGACAGTATGGGCTGATTTCGCAATATGCGATTGTTCGGATGTAGTCTCGCAATGCGAGTGACATTCCGCCGATTCCACTAAATAAATCCAACCCATTCATTAATTATCCGTTGGGGGGTTTGGCAGTGGCATCCAGTGCGTTAATTCATCGATCCGCATTTCGTCAAAATCATATCCAGAGCAATGACAATCTTCATAAAATGCATGATTAGGCTTTCTGCCTTTCATCTCGAATCTATCATAATAGTAGAACATTATGATTTCATAATTATCGGACATGAACTCTTTAGCATATGCTAAGCCTTGTGTTCTTGGCTCTGGAAGCTTATCTTTCGTGCTAATCCATTTCATTTATAGACTTCCAATGAGTTATATCCTCTAGCAATTCCAATGTATGCTTGTCTTGCCAGTGCGACCAAGGGAATTTTTCATACAAGTGTGCCCATCCCAATTTATCTGCGTGGTAATACGCTCTTATGCTAGGCCCATTTGACGATTTTACATCCACAATTGAGCCTAGTCCACTCGGCAGTTTGTCTTTAACGCTAATCCATTCCATAATGACTAACTCTTTTTTCAGATATTTCACAATACCCTTTATCAAGCTCAATCCCTACTGCATTGATACCAAGTTGTTTAGCTGCGCAAAGTGTAGATCCAGACCCGGCAAAAGGATCTAGTAATGTGGGTGTGCCTGGCGGAGCTAGTAGGGTGATTATGTAACGCATGAGGGAGAGAGGTTTGACTGTGGGGTGGTTATTTTCTCTAGGTAATCTTTTTTGTTTACCGCTTGAAGATGTTTTATTATTTCCCCATTTGCCTCCATCAAGATGAATAGATCCTTCAAAAATTGGCATCCCTTCCAGCCCTGCATTTCTTTCGGATTTTGAAGCTTTTGCACAGTAGAAAAATCTACACTGATTTTCTTTCGCTATATCTTTGCCTTCTCTTCGCGTTGATTGCTTGTCGATTTTTTTCGAGGTATTCTTTATTATATCGTACATAGAAGAATCGTTATTGTCAACCACTTTAAAAAACCGTGAGGCTCCTCCAGAATCTATCAATGATGGGTAAGATCTTTCTTGGTATCCAAATTTTCCAAAGCAGTTTTTTTGCGCTCCTTTTTTTCTCATATTTGGAGAACTTCTAGTAAACCCACTCTGCTCATCTAAAAGCTGCGCTGCCTCTTCGTCTAAGATCAAATTTGCTGGCCATCGACCTGTTTTGCTATCTTCTTTAGGCTGACGATTATAGTTTTTCCCATTCATGCTTAAATTTTCTGATTCTTTGCTTCCTGATTTACTCCAGCCGGAATTAATTTCCCCTTGGATACGACTCGCGTCAATATTAATCCCACCCAAACCCCATTTCTCAACGTTCTGCTTATACGTACCCTCAAGAGGTTTCATTGCGATAATTATTGGTTCCCATGCTGGCTTAAGGGCTGTTCCATATCCATCAATTCCAAATTTATTATGAGATTTAGGGAATCCAGAACCGTACAAATAAGAAACGCAATCTCGGATCTGCCATCCAGCATCCTCAATAGCACATGTTAGTCTATGATATGTCCTTGTTCCGCCAAATGCTGCAAGCATTGACCCGGGCTTACACACTCTTAATACCTCTTGCCAGTAGTCAACACCTGGTATTCCATGGTCCCACGATTTCCCCATAAACTTTAATCCATAAGGTGGATCACATACAACAAAATCAATACTATTAGTATCCATAGACTTCATCACTTCAAGACAATCGCCGTTGATTATTTCTTGCACGTATTTTTTGCCTTGTGTTTGTATTTATGCCTCCAAAGACTCGTCAGGAGCACCTAACAATGCTAGAACTTGGCTCATTTTCTCGTCAAATTTCTTTTCTATGTCTTTATTGATTTGAGCATCCACAATTGATCCTATTCCTTTTGGGAGTCTTTCTTCAACGCTAATCCATTTCATACAACCACAAACAAGCTGAAGACTTTATAAAATACACCAAAAAACAACCCACACATTGCACCAATCCACATAATAACAAGAGTGTATGTAAGCATCCCGATAAATGCATCAGACATCTGTATCCTATCCGTTTAGTAGAGATAAAACCTGCTCCATCTTCTCGTCAAACTTCTTTTCAATGTCTTTATTGATTTGAGCGTCTAAGTTTTCTTTTTGTTGCAGCCTTTGTTTGCCTAGCCATATTAACATTGTCGGATTTTTATCTTTAATTGCTTTGTGATACTGTGCGCCTAACAATAAGCTGTCACCGCTTGATCGCTTTTCTTGCTGTATGTCCGCAATTCGCGCTTTTTTTTCAGATAATGCTTTACGTTCTAGTGTATCTACACTTACCCCTAAAGATGCAGCGCATTGCGTTATACTGCACCCAGCCATAAAAAGATTATCTACTTTGTCCCAATCAATCGTTCTTGTCATTTATGCCATCTCCACAACTTTTGACAATTGCTTCTCTGCGTATAAAGGAAAGTCCTTATACTCTTCCAATCCCACTAGCTTTGTTTTGCAAGCAGAAGTGAACCTATTTTGTCCTCCTGTTCTTCCTTTTTGCCATCCGTATCCATCTATATAGTACACCCAATTGTTTCTGCCCTGCAAGTATGCTTGTTCCATTATTTCTTTTTTAGCTTTTTTTACAAAGTCGGGGTGTATCTCCAAGTAAGCTATTAGATCTTCCTTTTTTAGAGATGACTTTAGCGCAATAATGGCCTCGTCTTTTCTAAAATAAATAAATTTAGCGTCATCGTTAAATCCCAATGTACTATAATCGTATTTTTCACTCATTTCATTCATTTTCATCCACCAAGTAGCAAATTTCTTTTTTGTCTCTGATGTGGTCAGCTATTGTTTTTACATGCTTTATTGCATTTTCTCTCGTAGACATACTTATACTAAATTCCATATCTCCGTCGAAACTCACCTTCAAAAATCCTTCGCATAAATCAATAATTCTAAAGCCTGTTATGTCTGTTATTGATGAGTTATAGTGTATAATCATTCGTCACAATCCTCCCTTACCGATTGCTGAAGTAGCTCAATCTCTGTTTCCCAAAATTTAAGTTGTGATGTAGTGCAGGCTGAGAGGCATATCCACACAACCAACAAAATACATACACTCGTACACGCTGCTAGTATCAAAGGAACATACAAGCTTGGTGGCTGGCTATTGTCGTTGTGGCACATATTACCCCTTGCGTTAGATTTACCCCTTATATATATTAACAAAATTTAAAGTACAAGAGGAAGACGAAGATGAAAAATGAGTATACATCCTATAGCGTAAGCTTCCCCGATGAACCGGTAGATTTTTGTATAAATTTTGACGCCATTTCGGGAAGAGGTATTAAAAATTTAATAATAACAATAAGCGGGAAGGATTTCATTTTTTCGAAAAATGATGTGGAAAAATTTTTACAGTACATACAAAGAGGATGTGAAAAATGAGAAATCGAGCAAAATGCAGAGTGTGCACAACCATAATTGAGTCTTTAACCGCTAAAGATGAGATCACGTGCAAATGCGGTCAGATAAGCGTTAGTGGCGGTGAGCGGCTATTGTGTGCAGCTCTAAACTGGGATAACTTTTTGCGCATCGACGATAACGACAACGAGATCAAGCCTACAATTGTAGACAAGCCAGAGCCTACTTTGCCTGAGCTAATTGATGCACTGGATGATCTCATACATCGCATTGACGACATGCCACAACAAGCAATGATTGTTAGTATAAATCATTATGACTATCAATCATTGCTCATCCTGTTGAGTAGCATCTTTCATATTCTTCTTAAGCAAAAGCTTTGATTTATGCTCTTTTATCGTCTTTTGAGCTAAGTCCCTACAGTAGAATACCGATCCCATTTCATCATCGGTCAAATGGTAACCTCTACTGCTGCACTCACAATCAATTGCATCTAATATGCGAGCAATCGACTGTAGAGTTGCTGAAAACTCGTTACAATCACACTCTAAACAATGGTTTCCGCACGCGTCACACTCTCCGCTCATTGTGGATCCCTCAATAACTCATTTAGACTCACTTTTCCGTCTGTCACTGCTGCTATCAGTTTAGCTAGCGATTTGCCCGGTTTGAGCTTTCTATTCTTAATTTGATTTAAATGATTTCTTGATACATCAAGTTTCTTTGCAAAATCTGTGCAGTGTATGCGCTCTGTATGTAGATAGTCCCTTAGTTCCATGTTTTGTCTCCTATGCGTGTGTGTTATACGTATAATGTATCACATAGTGCATTATATTGCAACGTCTATGTGATTTTAAACCATGCAATCTTTTTTTGTATATTTTTCAGAAAATAGCTATTGCTACATAATCCATCATTTGCTATATTTAAGTTATCAAAGCAAACGAGTCTCCCTGATGTCCAGTGTAACAGTTGGCAGGTTGTAGCAGTGAGTAGAGATAGTGAGTAAGAGTGTCAATCAAAACAAACAAGAAAAGGTGAATAAAATGAGCCCTCTAGAGAGCATGATAGTACGAGAGACACACAAGCACAGACATTTCAGTCAGGCGGAAATTGAGCATGAACTTATGATGCTTATGGATGACGACGAAAGAGAATACATGATGAGACAAAAAGAAGAAGAATAAAAGACAATAACCCCCGAAAGGGGGTAAAAGATAACAAAACAAAACAAAACAAAGGTGAATAAAATGAAAGCAGTAAGAAACGAATCTTGGAAAGAGCCAAAAAATGGATACACCGGCCAATGGTATGAACGTCAAGCTAAACCTCAACCGATATTCTTAAGATTTGGTGATGATGATAATAGTTCAGAGTTCGATACGGAGGTTTTAGGAGGTGGTTACTCACCAGATGAATGGCACAACAGACATTTAAGGATTTATTTTCCAAAATGCGCAGTTATCACATGTGACGAAGAGGATCAATTCCTTTTTGAAAACAAGGAGCTAATCCAATCAATTTACGATTCTTATGAGGAGACAAGGAATTCTAACGGGGAGTCACAAGGGGGGTGGAATCGTGATTTAGTTGAAAAGCTAGAAAAAATTGCAGAAGAATTTCAATCTGAGTTTTCTTTTTGGGATGATGAAGAATAAACAACAGGGGCGAAAGCCCCTTATAGGAGAAATGAAATGAGAAATCTAAAGCAAAAAATATATACAGCGATAACAGGAAGAAGTTCACTTTGTGACGGTATTTCCGTATCTAAAATTGATGGGAAACTAATTAAAAGTACGGAATTGTGGAATCAGTATAGATCTTTCAAAACCTCAGATGAAAAGATAAAATTAATCGAGATCTTAGCAAAATCGATTAATAAAAATCACAACTTGACTGAACTGTGTAAGGTAGAAATTATAAACGCAATTGAAAACAAAGAGGGGTACATATACGCAGATGCTTGCTATAAAAGTTTATCAGACAACGACAGCAGAAATGAAATGGATGAGATGAGGAATTTTTATAAAAGTCATTAAAAATGAATAGTCTTATTTTGTAAAAAATGTGATGGAAAGGGGTTGCATTAAAATCCATCACATGATATATTATAGATATCAGAGCAAGCATAGTGCAAGCGGTGATAAACGACAAAATAGAAAGGGGATAAAATGGAACAGATGATAGAAAGCAAAGAAGTAAGGCTGGATAGAGCAAGACTGATGTACAAAATTTCAGCCGAAAAAGGGATGACTGTTGTGCTACCGACTATAGCAAAACTAATTGAAAGCATTGAGAGAGAACAATAAATAATGGGGCGAAAGCCCCTTGAAGGAGAAGAAAGATGAGCTCAATTGAGAAAATGGAATCAATATTAGAAGAATCTAGAATTAGGTATGAGTATCACATCGCTTTAGCTAACGAGTGGTATGCGGAAATGAAGAGGCATGAGGAAAGGGTTAGGATTGCAAAAGAAGGTGAAGAGGAAGAGGATTAAAGTATTTTTATCAAACAAAGTGTAACATTCGAATTTAACAAAAAAGGGCAAAAAATGGCAATACCTTCAGATGATTTTTATATGATACAAGCAAAATTGCTAGGGATATTTGAAATGAGAGATATCATGATTAAAGTGAGAAGTGAGACAAGATTAGATGAGATTGAAAAAAATGAATCATTGTCAAAAGCAATTTCGATGTCTTTTGAGTTAGTGGACAATTATTTAAAAAAGTTGAGGGCTTAAAATGTTATACGAATTTCATTTAGAAAGAGAGTGGGAAGAGCATTCAGGATACGAAGAAATCAGGAACAGAGATTTTTTTGAAGATGAAATGGAAAGCAGAAGACAAAATATTAAAGAATTGATCAAAGCGAACGTCCGCGAAAACCTAGCAGATCAATTTTTGAAAATCTTATCTTCTGCGTACTCGATTGATTGTGAGTATGCTATAAAGCTAGCATACGACTTAAATTTAGAGCAATTGGATTTTTTGGCAATTGATGGTGATGTCAAAGGTTTTGAGAAAGAATATTTTAAACAATTTTAGGACGGTAAAAAATGAACAAAGTACAAGATATAGCGGAATATAAAAGTGCAACGGTTAATGCACAAAATGACTACTCTCTAGTTGAGAGGGTTGTCATGCAAGGGGATTTGTCACAGCTTGAGCCCCGAACAAAGAGTGATGTATTATCGAAAAGTGTGTGAGAGTACGGGGTTAAACCCGTACACTCGTCCTTTTGATTACATTCAACTAAACGGCAAGTTGACGCTCTACGCTAAAAAAGATGCTACGGATCAACTGCGTAAAGTCAACGGCATATCCATCGATAAAGTCGAGTCCAGAATTGTTGATGATCTTTGCATTGTAACTGCAAAAGCGAGCACTAAAGACGGCCGAACGGATGAGTCTACAGGTGTAGTTGTCATTGGAAATCTTAAGGGAGATGCTAAAGCCAATGCATTAATGAAAGCGGAAAGCAAAGCAAAAAGAAGAGTCACACTCTCGATTAGCGGTATGGGCTGGACTGATGAAACAGAAATAGAAACTATTCCGGGTGCTAGAAAACCGGATGTGTGCATAGAAACGGGAGAGATTAAAAGTGAAGCAAAGCCTATTGTTTACATAAGCCAAAAAAATGCTGATGATTTGAAAAAAATGGTTGATGACTGCCTGCCGGATTTTATAGAAAAGTTTTATAAAACTTTATCTATGCATCAAATTGCTTCAATTGAGTTGATGCCTACGGAAATGTACGAGAGAGCTAAATTTTCTGCGATTGCTGCATCCGCCGCAGCGAGGGAAGCGCGAGAAAAAAAAGAAGTATATGCAATGGAAGCTAGTGCTTTGGATGATGAAAATGAACGAAATTGAAATCGAACAAGGGTCGGCGGAGTGGTTAGAGCTCCGCCGAACGAAAATCACATCTACAGATGCAGCAGTGATATTGGGAGCAAATCCCTGGAAAACGATTGAAAAGCTGAAAGAAGAAAAATTCGGGGTAAAAGACGATTATAAAAATGCGGCTATGCAGAGAGGCCAAGATCTTGAGCCCGTGGCGAGAAAATTGTATGAAGACTTGTACTCAATAAAATTGATGCCTAAAGTCTTTGTTCGTGATTTTGCTATGGCTTCGGTTGACGGCATATGTGAGAAAAATGAGCATCTGATTGAAATCAAGTGCCCTCTTGAAAAAAACTGCAAAAAAGCTATCTCTGAAAAAATTCCTCCGTATTATTTTGCGCAGATGCAGCATCAACTTTATGTGCTGGCCTTAGATATGATGTATTATTTTGTATATGACGGTTTTTTTGGGTATAGGCAAGAGGTAAAAAGAGATGAAAAATATATTGAAAACATGGTGCAAAAAGAGAGAGAATTTTACAGTTCGCTGTTTTTAGTAGAGGATAAATCTGCTGAAAGCGTAAGATTACGAGTATAAAAGTAAAAAGCCCCCGGTTTAGGGGGCTTTAGCTTGCTATATCTTGTTCTCCCGACCAAAGTTGCACAAGATAAACTGACAGGATATTTAGAGTAGATAGCCGAATAATACGAAAAACCCGGCTAACTATCAACTTAAATCTACTAGTTAAGAGGTTTTTTAAAACCGCCGACTTAGTACCTTTAAGATAAATATAACATAGCACAGAGTGACAATTCTTTGCTAGTCCTTTTTAAGTGGTCACAAGAAAAAAAGTGAAA
>CAVTVH010000002.1:0-12462 GCA_963738145.1 uncultured bacterium | reverse complement strand
TACCCGAATGGCACGGCGATTGCATTTAAATGACTAAAGTATGAGCGAAGTATCCGAGCCGCGACCGTTAGGGAGCGGAAAAGTTAGGGAGTGGAAAAGTTAGGGAGCGGAAAAGTTACTGAGGCAGGTTTATATTTTCTATTTATCTCATTAAAATTCTTGACAAACATCTAACTTGCTAATCTATTACTACTTAAGTTGAAGCCACGATACAATATGTTGTTCATGAGCAAGGATTACCAATGGCCTTGTTTGAAAACAAAAACCGAACGTTCAACACGGCTATTTAACTTTTCCGCTCTATTTAACTTTTCCGCTCTATTTAACTTTTCCGCTCTATTTAACTTTTCCGCTCCCTAACGGTCGCGGCTCGGATCTCCTGCGCAGATATTGATCGTTTTAATGCAATCGCCATTACCCGAATGGCTTGTTAATTCAATGAGTTAAAAAGCTGTTCTTTGGAAGCACCTCAGACACTGCGTGTCCTACATCATTAAATAACTTTATGTGTTTTTAGTGTACAATGTCGTCCGATGGTTCCATGCTGAAAAGGCCGACGTCACCTTGGTGTCTTGTACCCGATTGGAAGCATGGTCCCAGAGGATTAGCGGTAGCATCATAGGTGAAGTATTTTCGTACTATCCCGTTTAGAAGAGTGCCCCATTAATAATCCTCTGCTTTATGGACCCATCATTCATCCAATTGCTTAAAATAGAGAGAATGATATGAGAGAAAATACACCAAAATCACCGTCTGTGTCAAAGGGGATATCGAATACAACACCCATCCCAAAGCATCTTGAGCATATTAATTTATGGGCTGCTGGCATTGATATAGGTGCCACCTCTCATTTTGTTGCCATTCCTGATGGTTGTTCAGAGACGACTGTTAGAGAATTTAAAACATTTACATCCGATCTTTACGTTTTAGCCGATTGGTTAAAACAATGTGGCATCCAAACCATTGCAATGGAGTCAACTGGAGTTTACTGGATCCCGGTTTACGAACTATTGGAAGAAAAAGGGTTTGAAGTTAAATTAGTTGATGCTCGCCAAGTAAAAAATGTCAGTGGACGGAAAACAGACGTCCTGGACTGTCAATGGATACAACAATTACATACCTATGGTTTATTGAATGGCGCCTTTCGCCCTGCTGACGAAATATGTGAATTGCGTGCTTATATAAGACAACGCAGCATGTTGGTTCATAGCGCTTCAAGATATATTCAACAGATGCAAAAGGCGCTAACCCAAATGAATCTGCAACTCCATCACGTTATTTCAGATGTGACAGGTGATACAGGGATGAAGATTATTCGTGCAATTGTTAAAGGAGAACGAGATCCAGTGATTTTAGCAAAACATAGAGACTATCGTTGCAAGAGCAGTATTGGTGACATTAAAGCAGCTTTAACTGGAAATTACCGCGCAGAGCACTTATTTGCACTACAACAGTCTCTTGAGTTATATGATTATTTTCAGGAGAAAATTCAAGCTTGTGACTATGAAATTGAAAAGAATATGGCTAAATTTTCAACTAACCCTGCAGTTATCGATGTTCCTGTCGATGAATTGAATCCTAATAAAAAAAAAGTGGCTAAAAATTCACCCACTTTTAATTTGGGGGCTGAGCTGCATCGTTTAACAGGTGTTGATTTATTAGCAATACCTGGGATAAACAATGTAACAGCGATGCAGCTAATTGGTGAAATTGGACTTGATATGATGCGGTGGAAGGATGCGAAACAGTTCGCCTCATGGCTTAGCTTATGTCCAGGCAATAAGGTGTCAGGTGGTAAGCGCCTTAGTGGCAAAACAAAGCCATCAAATAATAGAGCGGCTGCAACCCTGCGATTAGCGGCTTCAACTTTATATCGGAGTCCAACAGCACTTGGCGCTTATTTACGACGTCTTAAATCACGCAAGGGTCCTATGAAAGCAATCACAGCAACTGCTCATAAATTAGCAAAAATCATTTATAATATGTTACGTTATGGTGCTGCGTTCGTGGAGGCTGGCCAGCAGTATTATGAAAAGCAATATCGAGACAGAAAACTCAAAAATTTGCAGAGGCAAGCAGCAGAGTTTGGCTTAACCCTGGTGGAAAAAGGCTAAATAATGAAAAAATAAAATTATTTAAAAACAATCGATTAAGTGAAGTTATTTAGAAGCACCTCAGACACTGCGTGTCCTACATCATTAAATAACTTTATGTGTTTTTAGTGTACAATGTCGTCCGATGGTTCCATGCTGAAAAGGCCGACGTCACCTTGGTGTCTTGTACCCGATTGGAAGCATGGTCCCAGAGGATTAGCGGTAGCATCATAGGTGAAGTATTTTCGTACTATCCCGTTTAGAAGAGTGCCCCATTAATAATCCTCTGCTTTATGGACCCATCATTCATCCAATTGCTTAAAATAGAGAGAATGATATGAGAGAAAATACACCAAAATCACCGTCTGTGTCAAAGGGGATATCGAATACAACACCCATCCCAAAGCATCTTGAGCATATTAATTTATGGGCTGCTGGCATTGATATAGGTGCCACCTCTCATTTTGTTGCCATTCCTGATGGTTGTTCAGAGACGACTGTTAGAGAATTTAAAACATTTACATCCGATCTTTACGTTTTAGCCGATTGGTTAAAACAATGTGGCATCCAAACCATTGCAATGGAGTCAACTGGAGTTTACTGGATCCCGGTTTACGAACTATTGGAAGAAAAAGGGTTTGAAGTTAAATTAGTTGATGCTCGCCAAGTAAAAAATGTCAGTGGACGGAAAACAGACGTCCTGGACTGTCAATGGATACAACAATTACATACCTATGGTTTATTGAATGGCGCCTTTCGCCCTGCTGACGAAATATGTGAATTGCGTGCTTATATAAGACAACGCAGCATGTTGGTTCATAGCGCTTCAAGATATATTCAACAGATGCAAAAGGCGCTAACCCAAATGAATCTGCAACTCCATCACGTTATTTCAGATGTGACAGGTGATACAGGGATGAAGATTATTCGTGCAATTGTTAAAGGAGAACGAGATCCAGTGATTTTAGCAAAACATAGAGACTATCGTTGCAAGAGCAGTATTGGTGACATTAAAGCAGCTTTAACTGGAAATTACCGCGCAGAGCACTTATTTGCACTACAACAGTCTCTTGAGTTATATGATTATTTTCAGGAGAAAATTCAAGCTTGTGACTATGAAATTGAAAAGAATATGGCTAAATTTTCAACTAACCCTGCAGTTATCGATGTTCCTGTCGATGAATTGAATCCTAATAAAAAAAAAGTGGCTAAAAATTCACCCACTTTTAATTTGGGGGCTGAGCTGCATCGTTTAACAGGTGTTGATTTATTAGCAATACCTGGGATAAACAATGTAACAGCGATGCAGCTAATTGGTGAAATTGGACTTGATATGATGCGGTGGAAGGATGCGAAACAGTTCGCCTCATGGCTTAGCTTATGTCCAGGCAATAAGGTGTCAGGTGGTAAGCGCCTTAGTGGCAAAACAAAGCCATCAAATAATAGAGCGGCTGCAACCCTGCGATTAGCGGCTTCAACTTTATATCGGAGTCCAACAGCACTTGGCGCTTATTTACGACGTCTTAAATCACGCAAGGGTCCTATGAAAGCAATCACAGCAACTGCTCATAAATTAGCAAAAATCATTTATAATATGTTACGTTATGGTGCTGCGTTCGTGGAGGCTGGCCAGCAGTATTATGAAAAGCAATATCGAGACAGAAAACTCAAAAATTTGCAGAGGCAAGCAGCAGAGTTTGGCTTAACCCTGGTGGAAAAAGGCTAAATAATGAAAAAATAAAATTATTTAAAAACAATCGATTAAGTGAAGTTATTTAGAAGGAGGGTTCCTAAGCCCGTCTCGAAGCCTTTGCACGGTGCCAAGCCTTCGAGACGGGCTAATGCCCTCCTCCAGGCCGAACGGATCGCGCCTCAGGGCTTTCTTGTGGTCATTTTTCTGGCTACACAAAATACATGCCAAGTGCTACTTCGATATTGGCACTCCCATTTTTCGCTGCAAAAAATGCCTGTGTTATACCATCATTCAGCGCCCGATTAGCGTTCGTTTTCTTGTACCGTCCAAGTTCAGCTATGACAGAAGCATGCCCTTTCTGCGTTGCGATAAAAATAGGGGTTACACCATCATTATCTGGTATATCCAGATTCGCTCCGAGTTTTTCGAGCGCAACAAGGACACGAACATGGCCATTTTGCGCGGCCATCCAAGCTGGTGTTGTACCATCTTTCAGCGCGTGGTTAACGTCCGATTTTTTGTACTTTCCAAGTTCAGCTATGACATCAGCATGCCCTTTTTCTGCTGCGATAAAAAAAGGGGTTATGCCATTAATATCTGGTATATCCAGTTTCGCTCCGACTTTTTCGAGCTCAACAATGACACCAACATGACCATTTTGCGCGGCCATCCAGGCCGGTGTTGTGCCATCTTTCAGTGTTTGATTAACGTTCACTTTTTTGTACTTTCCAAGTTCAGCTATGACATCAGCACGCCCATGTGCCGCAGCAATATAAAAAGGCGTTACACCCTCATTATCAGGTATATCCAGATTCGCTCCGAGTTTTTCGAGCTCAGCAATAACACGAAAATGGCCTTTCCTTGCTGCCATATAGGCCGATGTTCTACCATCTTCCAGTGATTGATTAACATTCACTTTTTTGGACTTTCCAAGTTCAGCTATGACATCAGCATGCCCATGTATCGTTGCAATTAAAAAAGGGGTTATACCATCATCATCTGGAATATCCAGATGCGTTCCGAGTTTTTCGAGCTCAACAAGGACAGAAACATGGCCATTTTGCGCGGCCATCCAGGCCGATGTGGTACTATCTTTCAACACTGGATTAACGTTCGTTTTTTTGTACCGTCCCAATTCAGCTATGATATCAGCATGTCCATTTTCCGCTGCGATAAAAAAAGGCGTTACCTCATTATTATCTGGTGTATCCAAATCCACTCCCAGTTTTGCAAGCTCAATGATGACAGGAAGATGCCCTCTTTGCGCAGCCAGATGGGCAGGTGTTTTACCATCTTTCAGCACTTGATAGTTTGTTTTTTTGCACCTTCCAAATTCAGCTATGACATCAGCATGCCCACTAGCTGCTGCAATAAAAAAGGGCGTTATACCTTTTTGATTGGGTATATCCAGATTTGCTCCGTATTTTTCGAGCTCAGCAATAACATAAGCATGCCCATATTCTGCTGCCATAAAGACTAAATTATGCGCATGAGATACGCGAGAAGCTATTTTTTTGTCTGGTAGATGCTGCTTTTTAAATTGGTCTAACTGACATTTTAATTGCTCCAATTGCTCGTTATTACCCAGTGTAAATAGAGACGTATGAAAGGTAGAGTAAGGATTTGTGCTTGTCTGAAAACCGGTTACTATTCGTTCTGCAATCAAATTGGTATCCTCTGTTTTCATGAAGGATACTGAGGGGTATTGATTGATATCCATGAATTTCCATATAGCAGACGATGAGCTTGGCGTGTAGGTCAGTGCCACGACATGATTGTGACCAGACAACAGTATTCCAAACGTCTCCTTGGATAAGGGAGTAACCTCTCTTATAACCGCGGCAAGATCATCAAGGTACTGCTGGATTTCGATTTTTGTGTAAATACCCGGCTCAGAGTAAATTCGAGTCAGCCCACCGCAGGAGACAATATTGTCAGCTGAGGCCAAACAAGAGATGGTCTTGATATTGTCTTGCCACAGCCTATCTGCAAACAGTGAGACATGCTTGCAAGGGTTTTGATATAATTCCAGGCTGTCACAAAAGGCCAGAGTTTCAAGCTGCCGCTTGGTAAAATAGATAGGCTGGTTTTTTTTTCTCGCAATATGAGACTCTATCAGCTCTTTGCCGTTGTTAATGATCTCATTGATATATTTATCAAAAAATTCTTCTTCTCTGCCCAATAAGCAAGCCTCTAGCCAGCGCAAGGATAGTCCATGACAGTATCCATCCATGCTTTTTGTATAATCCAAATTTATTAATAATTCTATAATGTTTGTGTGGGCGCTCATTTTAATCATCATGTACGATAGAAAGTTCAAAATTATACCATATCGAATGATTGGTGTGCATTGTTTTTTTCTTGTACTGTGTGGTGCTTGGCAACCCCCAATGTCGCAAAAATTTCCTCAACGGTTATCGCATGCCTCGGCGAGGAAAAATTGACCTGGTAATGACTTTGTCTGGCGAGGCATACCCCATGATTTCTTCCCCAATGACGGACGTCATTATGAAAGTCGCTGAGAGTGTTTCCGGAAAGAACGGCCTGTTGTAAAATTGTTTTCAACTCTTTAAAAGCCATGAGTTCGGAGTTATTTTTTTTCATTATGCCTCCGAGATCATTAACAAGGAAACTTTTCTTAATCTGAAGGCGATCTATTTCATCATCAATTTTTCGTTTCAGTGTTGCTATCTTTTGAGACGTTTGAGCTAATTTCGTGCCGGGTTTATTGAATAATTCAATGACGTCCTGATGTCCCATGATAACAGCAATATCGTAGGGGTACACGGACAACAACCCTTGCTCAGAGGAGCTGATTGATTGGCTCAAAATAAATTGGTTCATGCGGTCAATAACGTCCTGAGTGCAAGCGCTGGCAAATTCCCTCATATCATCTGCCGACGTTTTAACAGGTAAATCAAAGTTAGCACCGAATTTTATTAATTCCTTAATGACAGATGCCTGACCATTTTGCGCTGCAATCATAGCTGGTGTTGTACCATTATTATTTGGTATATCCAGATCGGCTCCGTGTTTTGCAAGCTCAGCAATGACATGGGCATGACCCATTTGTGCTGCTATATAGGCTGGGGTTGCCCCATATTATCAGGTCTATCCAGATCCGCTTCGTGTTCTGCGAGCTCAGCAATGACATGGGCATGACCCATTTGCGCGGCAATCAAGGTCGGAGTGGCACCATTTTTTCGCGCTTGGTTAAAATCCGTTTTGTTGTGCCTTCCAAGTTCCGCAATGACATGAGCATGCCCGTATTGTGCTGCAAAATAAGCAGGCGTTGAGTCATTATTATTTTGTTTATTCGGATCCACGCCTTGTTTTATGAGCTCAGCAATGACATGAGCATGACCATATTGCGCAGCAATATGGATAGCTGTTACACCAGCAACAACGGGTATATCTATATTAGCTCCTTGTTTTGCAAGCTCGGCAATGACATGAGCATGACCCATTTGTGCTGCAATCACGGCAGGTGTGGCACCGTAATTATTTGGTGTATCCAGATCAGCTCCTTGTTTTTTCAAGCTCAGCAATAACAGAAGCATGGCCATAGTGCGCAGCAACAAAGGCAGGTGTTCCACCATCATCCTCTGGTATATTCAGATCCGCTCCTTGTTTTGCAAGCTCAGCAATGACATGAACATGACCCATTTGCGCTGCAATATAGGCCGGTGTGGCACCACCTTGTCGAGCCAGATTGAAGTTCGTTTTTTGCTGCCTTCCAAGTTCAGCAATGACATGAGCATGCCCGTATTGCGCTGCAAAATAAGCAGGTGTTGAACCATTATTATTTTGTATATCCGGATCCACGCCTTGTTTCATGAGCTCAGCAATGACATGAGCATGCCCATTTTGCGCCGCAGCATGGAGAGATGTTACTCCACCAAAAACGGGTCTATTCAGAATAGCACCTCGTTTTGCAAGCTCGGCAATGACACCAGCATGGCCAATTTGCGCGGCTATATAGGCAGGTGTTACATCACCATGAATAGGTATGTCCAAATTCACTTGCTGCTCTGCAAGCTCAGCAATGACAGGTACATCGCCATCTTTTGCTGCAATAAACACCAAGTTATTCTCATGAGATACCCGAGAAGCTATTTCTTTGATGGGGACATGCTGCTTTTTAAATTGCCCTAACTGACGTTTTAATTCATCCAATTGCTCGTTGTTACCCAGGGTAAAAACGGAGGTATTAAAGGTAGAGTAAGAATTTTTGCTAGTCTGAAAGCCGAGTATTAATCGTTCTGCAATCAACGCTGTATCCTCTGCCTTGAAGGATTGTGAAGGGTATTGATTGATATCCATGAACTGCCATGTAGCATCCGAAGAACCTGGCTTGTAGGTCATGGCAATGGCATGGTTGTGATTAGACAAAATTATTCCAAAAGTCTCCTTGGATAAGGGCGCACTATTTTTTATAACAGCGGCAAGATCATCGAAATATTTTACGATTTCCGTTTTTGTGTAAATACCTGGATGAGTATAAATTTGAGCCAATCCACCGCGGGAAAGAATGTCGTCAGATGAGGCCAAACAAGGGATGGTCTTAACATCTTCTTGCCGCACATACTCCCCAAAAAGTGAGGCATGCTCGCCAGGATGTTGATATAATTCCAAACTGTCACAAAAGGCCAGCGTTTCAAGCTGCTGCTTGGTAAAAAATATAGGCTTGTTTGCTTTTCTCGCATTATTAGACTCGACCAACCCTTGGCCGTTTTTAACCATCTCGCTGATATGATTGTCAAACTCTGCTTCGCTGCCCAACAAACAGGCCTCTAACCAGCGCAAGGATACCCCATAACAGAATCCATCAGTCCTTGTTGTATAATCCAAATGGGTTAACAATTTTATAATGTTTGCGTGGGTGCTCATTTAATAATCATCATCGCTGGGATAAAATGATCTGAATAATACCATAACGAATAATTAATGGACATAATTTTCTTCTAGTACCATGTTTGTCTAATTTTGCACTGTTAATCCGAGCCGCTAGTTAATCCGAGCCGCTAGTTAATCCGAGCCGCGACCGTCAGGAAGCGGATGGTGCACACCAATCTCCGCTTCCTGACGGTCGCGGCTCGGATGTGCAAAATCAAGCCATGGCACATAGCAAAATTAGACAAACACTGTACTAGTGTTAATGCGGCTGCATTCCCCGGCTAGCAAGGCCTTGAGTAGACAAACCATCCGCAACTGGTTTTTTGCTCGAAGACTTATCGCTGGTTGAAAAAAAGTTGTCCGTACCATAACCATAGTCTTGAATGGCGACGCGGGTGCACGTAACGTTTTTTGGTGCTTTTCGTTTTTGAGCCAAGTTGGTGTTGGTGACGGGGTTCTCCAAAAATTTAACAATGTCCTTATGCCCCATGATAACAGCTATGTCGTATGGGAGTATTGACAGCTCTCGATCACATGAGTTGACTGGTTGGTTCAAAATAAATTGATTCATTCGTTCAATAACATTATCACCACAAGTGCTGGCAAAGCCCCTCAAATCATCTGCTGACAATTTAAAAGGCAAATTAAAGTTAGCGCCGAGTTTTATTAATTCCTTGATGACAGCGACATGACCTCCTTGCGCTGCAATAAAAGCCGGTGTTACACCACGAATATTTGGTATATTCAGGTTCACTTTTTTGTGCCTTCCAAGCTCAGCAATAACTGAGGCATGACCGTTTTCGGCAGCAGCAAAGGCAGGTGTTTGACCATACCAGTTTGGTGCATTGAGATTAGCCCCGTATTTTGCAAGTTTCACAAGGACAGACACATGACCTTGTTCCGCTGCAAAATAAGCTGGTGTTATACCATTACTCAGTGTCACATTCAGATTCGCTCCGTATTTTGCGAGTACAGCAATGACCTTAGCATGATCATGAACCGCTGCGATGTGAGCAGGTGTTATACCATCATTGTCTGGTTTATCCAGGTTCGCTTTATTTTTTCCCAATTCAGCAATTACATTATCGAGACCCATTTGCGCTGCGATGATGGCAGATGTTGTCCCATCCTTATCTTGTGTATTCAGATTTGCTCCGTGCATTGCAAGTTCGTGAATGACATGAGCATGGCCATTTTGCGCTGCCATATAAAGCGGTGTGTCACCATCTTCATCAGCTAAATCCAGATGTTTTTTATTATACTTTGCAAGTTCAGCAAGAACAGAGACATGGCCGTATTCCGCTGCAATAAAGGCTAAATTATTGTCATGGGATATTCGAGAGACTATTTCTTTCGTCAGTACTGACTTCTTTTTAAATTGATCGAGCTGATTTTTTAACTCAAGCACATGTGAGTTATTTCCAAGTGTGAACATGGACACATTACAGGTCATATAAGGGCTTTGATTTGACTGCAAGCTGGTCATTATTTTTTTTGCCAGTAAGGTCGTTTCTTCTGACTTAAAGGAGATTGAAGGATAGTGCTCAATGTCCATCAATTTCCATTCACCATCCAAACCACAAGGTTTATAGCCCAGGGCGATTGTATGGTTGTTAGAAGACAAGATGATCCCGAACGACTCTTTTGATAATGGAAGATGACTCTTCAGAATAGCGGCAAGATCATCAAGGTACTGTTTGATTTCCATTTCGGTGTAAATACCTGGCTCCGAATAAATTTGAGTCAGCCCACCGCGGGAAATAATCTTGTCAGATGAAGCAAAAACAGAGATGGCTTCAACATCCCCTTGCCACAAATACCTTCCAAAAAGTGCTGAATACTCAACAGAATCCTGGTATAACATCAAGCTGTCACAAAAAGCCAAGGTAGTCACCTGCTTCTTGGTAAACGTTACAGGCTGGTTTTTTTTTCTCGCTTTATGGGTAGATCTCAGCTTTTCGCCATCGTTAACAATACTCTGAATATGCTCATTAAATTTCTGTTCTGCATCAAGAAGATAGGCTTCCAGCCAACGCAAGCTAATCCCCTGACAGACCCCACCTTTATCCTGAGTATAATCCAGGCTTAATAACAACTTTATAATACCAGCATGGACACTCATTAATTAATCACCATCACCATCATCATCATCAAAGCAATAAGCTTTGAATTATATCACAGTGATCTATATTTAATCAATAAGTTTTGTTTGGTTTTGATTTGGCTTTAATTTAGCTCCCCAGCGAAGAATCATCTCCTTACATTGTCATTAAATATCGTTATTTATCATCCACATCCATTAGTTCCCCGAGTAAACAACACATCCTCGACTATTTTTTTGCTTGCAGACTTATGGCTGTCTGAAAAAAAATTGCCAGTAGCGTATTCTTTCGTAGCTTTCGTAGCTTTCGTAGCTTTCGTAGCTTTCGTAGCTTTCGGTGTTTGAGCTAATTGGGTGCCGGTTTTATGGAGTAATTGAATAACGTCCGTATGCCCATTAATAACAGCTATGTCGTATGGGCGTATTGACAGGTTTCGTTCGGATGAATCGGATGATTGGCTCAAAATAAATTGATTCGTTCGTCTAACCACCTCTTTACTGTGATTGCTGACCATTCTCTTCAAATCAGATACGGAACAGGTAAATGACAACTCAAAGTCCGCACCGAATGTGAGTAATTCTTTAATGACAGAGGCATAACCATTTTGTGCAGCAACAAAAGCCGGTGTTGCCCCCCCTTTCCACGCAAGATTAAAGTTCGTTTTTTTGTGCCGTCCAAGTTCAGCGATAACATTAGCATGTCCATTGTAGGCTGCAATAAAGGCAAGTGTTACGCCATTATTATATCGTATATTCAAATTCACTCCCTGTTTTGCGAGTTCAGCAATGACATGAGCATGCCCATTTTGCGTTGCAAAAAGAATAGGTGTTGTACCATTATTATTTGGTTTATCCAGGTTCACTTTGCGTTTCCCCAGCTCAGCAATGACATTGGCATGCCCATTCTCTGCTGCGGTATGAACCGGTGTTTCTCCATCGATATTCTGTATATCCAGATTTGCTCCAAGCGTTGCGAGTTCGGCAATAACATGGGCATGACCATTTTGCGCGGCAATATAAAGCGGTGTGCCACCCTCTTCATGGGCTAGATCCAGATTTGCTTTATTGTACTTTGCAAGTTCAACAAGAACGGTGATATGAGCATATTCCGCTGCGATAAAGGTTAAATGATTTTCACTGGATACTCGAGACGCTATTTCTTTGGTCAATAGATGATTCTTTTTAAATTGATCGAGCTGATTTTTTAACTCGAGCATTTGTGAGTTCTTTCCAAGTGTGACTATAGAAATATTACAGGTCGTATAAGGGCTTTGACCTGGCTGCAAGCTGGTCATTATTTTTTTTGCCAATAGATTCGTTTCTTCTGATTTGAAGGAGGTTGAAGGATAGTACTCAATGTCCATAAATTTCCACACAACATCCAAGCCACTGGGTTTATAGGTCAGGGCGATGGTATGCTTGTAATTGGACAACACAATACCGAACGTCTCTTTCGACAAAGAAACGTTACTCTTGAGAATAACAGCAAGATCATCAAGGTATTGCCTGATTTCCATTTCTGTATAAATACCTGGCTCAGAATGTATTTGAGCAAGGCCACCGAGAGCGCTAATCTTGTCAGATGAGGCAAAATCAGAGACGGCGTCAATATCTCCTTGCCACAAATATTTTTCAAAAAGTGCCGAATATTCAGAAGGCTCTTGATATAACATCATAGG